>JAZFRG010000140.1:0-5576 GCA_036445535.1 Sphingomonadales bacterium | reverse complement strand
ATGCCCCCACGGCAAGCACGGGGAAATACTAGCATATTATACGAATGGCAAGGCCAGCTTTTTATTTTTTCGCATCCCGCAACCAAGGTCGTGGCATCATAAGGAAAAATAGCGAGGGCTTTTCAGTGCCAAAATTTAAAACCGTCCTTAAATGGATTGGCCTGACCATGGGGGTATTAGTCTCGGTGGTTTGGCTTATTGATTCCGACCTGGTTAAACTCATTTTGCCAATCAGAACCGCTTTTCCAATCGTCCTTGGCCTGGCAGGAATCCTAGTGCTTTTCCGAAGAGTTCCTTTAACAATTGGGGCGGCTGGGGTGTTTTTCAGCTTTGCTGTTTTTATTTTTATCAACGGGCGAATGGATTATTCCGAAGAAGAGCTAAGCTTTCAGAGCCACGGCGAAACCCTTGAAGGCACCCTTTATATTCCTGACGGGTCTGGTCCCTTCCAGAGCGTTGTCTTTGTTCATGGTTCATTGTGTGCCCCGCGGAGGATTTATCATGCGGTTGCCGATCACATGGCGGCAAATGGCATTGCGGTTTTTTCTTTTGATAAACGGGGCACCGGGGCTTCGGGGGGCGAATGCGTAACTGAAAACAACACCGGCCTGGAAAATCTTGGATTGCTTTCGGACGATATTACAGCAGCGCTTGAGTTGATTTCAAAAAACCCCAATGTTGACCCAGATCGCCTGGGCCTTTGGGGGATTAGCCAGGCGGGCTGGATTGCGCCACTTGCGGCAGAAAAATATCCAAACCTTGGCTTTATGGTGTTGGTGTCGGGACCCAGTGTCTCGACGGGTGAGGAAAATTATTACTCCTCCCTCACGGGCGACGGCCACGGCGCGGCTGAGGGCGACCTTACCCAGCTTGAAATAGAGGCTCTGGTGGAGGCCCGCGACCCCTCCGGGTTTGATCCCTACCAGACCCTGTTAAATACCAATGTTCCGACATTATGGATTTACGGCGGCCAGGACAGCTCAATCCCGGTCAAGAAAAGCATAAAGCGTCTCGAAAAGTTACAGGAAATGGGCAAAAATTATGACATTTCCCTTTACCCGACCTCAAGCCATATTCTTGTCGAGATGACCTTTCCTTATAATTTTTCAGAGGGCTTTCAGGACGAGGTCGCTGACTGGATAAAAGCGCAGGCCAGAAAAAGCTCTTAACCTATAGTTTTTACTTGCAGAATTTAAATCAGAGCGCTATAGACGCCCCAGTTTAAGCGAGCTGGAGGTCCTGAGGCACAACGTCAAACAGGAAGCGATCAGCACAGGAGAAAAAAATGGCTTTTTACGAGCACGTTTTCATCGCGCGTCCGGATATATCCGAAGCCCAGGTGCAAACATTCATCGAAAACTATTCCAAGATTATTAAAGACAACGGCGGCAAGGTTACCAAAAACGAATATTGGGGCCTGAAAACGCTGGCCTACAAAATCAGAAAATCCCGCAAGGCCCATTATGTTTTATTCAACATTGATGGCCCCCATAGCGCGATTGCTGAAATGGAAAACAAGCAGCGCTATGAAGACGATATTATGCGTTATATGACCATTCGCGTGGAAGAACTTGAAGAAGGTCCCTCGGCTGTGGTTCGCGCCAAAACATCTGGCGATGACAAATACGAGAAAAGAGGGCCAAGACGATGAGAAGAGAAGAAACAAAAAAACCCTTTTTCCGGCGCCGCAAGGGCTGTCCTTTCGCAGGGCCCAATGCGCCGAAGATTGATTACAAAGACGTTAAACTTTTGAGCCGCTACGTTTCCGAGCGTGGTAAAATTGTCCCGGCCCGCATTACCTCTGTTTCTGCCAAGAAACAGCGCGAGCTTGCCCGGGCTATCAAACGGGCACGGGCTTTAGCTCTGCTGCCCTTTGCGGCTGAATAAGGGAGGCTGACATGCAAATAATTTTACTTGAGCGCATTGAACGTCTTGGCAAAATTGGCGACGAAGTCACCGTAAAAGACGGCTTTGCCAGAAATTTCCTGCTGCCCCAGAAAAAAGCCCTTCGGGCAACTGAGGCCAACCGGAAATATTACGAAAGCCAAAAAGCAGAAATTGAAGCCCGCAACGAAAAACAGGTCGAAGCCGCTACTAAGGTTGCTGCCAAGGTTCAAAAGGTTAAAATTGTGGTCCTCAGGCAAGCCGGCGAAAGTGGTCAGCTTTATGGCTCTGTAACGTCCAGAGATATTGCCCGGGCGCTTCGTGATAAAGGCATCAAGGAAGTTCGCCGCGGTAACGTTGTCCTCGACACCCCGATTAAAGAACTGGGCGTTTCTAACGTTCACATTCGCCTCCACGGGGATGTTGTGGTCGATATCGAGGTTAATGTTGCCCGCACCGAGTTGGAAGCCGAAGCCCAAGAGCTTGAAGCTTCCAAAGTCTTTGAAACCAAGGAATTTGCTGAAGAGGCTGAAAAAGCCTTATCGGACGAGCCTGAGGAAGAAGAAGCTGAAGCCGTTGCTGAAAAAGCTTCAGACGAATCAGTCGAAGAAGCTCCGGCTGAAGAAAAGCCTGCGGATGAGATTTCAGACGAAGAAGAATAAAAATAATAATAAGAAACCTTAAAATGGCTCCCTTCGGGGGGCCTTTTTTTTGGGTTTCAAATCGGTACGGGGTCATTTTTGTGAATTGAGTAAAGTTATCCACGTTATTATTCTATGTGGGAAAACTTTTCTGTAGATATGTCAAAAACTAAGCGAATAAAATTTAACAATCCACTAGGTTTATGGATGAATCTAGAGGGGGAATAAATGGCCGAAGCACTTCAACAAAGTGACAATAATAAAATTGCGGATGAGGATGTAACCTATAAGCCGCTGCCGAGCAATCTGGAGGCCGAGCAAGCCTTATTGGGCGCGCTTTTAATCAACAATTCGGCGGTCGAGAAAGTTTCCGGTTATTTGTTTGCCGAACATTTTTACGAACCTGTTCATGGCCGCATTTATGAAGCCATCGTCAAGCTGGCCGAAAAAGGCCAGAGCGCTGACCCGATCAAGCTAAAACCTTATTTTGAAGACGACCCGGCCTTGGAAGACGTTGGCGGCACCAGTTATATTGTCCGCCTCGCCTCCTCGGCACCAACGGTTTTTAACCCTGAGGATTATGCCCAGACGATTTACGATTTGGCGCTGCGGCGGGACTTGATCGAAATTGGTGAGAAAATGATGCTGACGGCTTATGACAGCCCGATCGATTCGACCGCTTCTGACCAGATTGAGGTTGCCGAACAAGACCTCTTTCAACTGGCGGAGCTTGGCGCCTCCCGCGGTGGCTTTCGGCGGTTTTCGGCGTCCTTGAAAGAAGCCCTTGGTAATATTGAAATGGCCAAAAAAGACCCCGATGCCTTAAGTGGTGTCACCTCGGGCCTGAAAGGCATGAACGAGAAGATGGGCGGCTTTCATAAAAGTGATTTGATCATTCTGGCGGGCCGCCCGGCGATGGGCAAAACCGCGCTGGCCACCAACATGGCCTTTGCCGCCGCCCAGCGCTATTTGAATGACCAGGTAGCGGGCCAGGATCTGGAAAAGTCCAAGGGCGCAGTGATCGGCTTTTTCTCACTCGAGATGTCGGCCGACCAGCTGGCCAACAGAATTTTGGCCGAGCGCTCTGGCATCTCATCCGAAAAACTTCGCCGCGGCCAGATCCGTGAAACTCAGTTCAGGGATGTCGTCCGCGCGGTCCATGAACTGGAAGATGTGCCGCTTTTTATTGATGACACCCCTGCCCTCAATATCGCGGCACTTAGGACCCGGGCACGGCGCTTAAAGCGGTTAGAGAACTTAGGCATGATTGTGGTTGATTATCTGCAGCTTTTGCACGGCACCGGGCGCGGCAACTCGGGCGAAAACCGGGTTCAGGAAATTTCCGAAATTACCCGGGGGCTTAAAAACCTGGCCAAGGAATTAAACGTTCCGGTCCTGGCGCTCTCCCAGCTTAGCCGTCAGGTTGAGCACCGCGATAACAAGCGCCCGCAACTGTCGGACCTCCGTGAATCGGGCACCATTGAGCAGGATGCTGATATCGTCATGTTTGTCTACCGCGAGGAATATTATCACGAAAAAGACAAACCTACTGACGAAGCTTCAGAGGCTTTTGCCCAGTGGGTTGCCAAGAGCGAAGCCATCTACGGCGTTGCCGAAGTAATTATCGGCAAACAGCGCCACGGCCCCACTGGCACCATCAAACTGCACTTTGAAAAAGAGGTCACGCGCTTTACCGATCTCGCCAAAGACCAATATTTACCCGAGCAAAACGATTAATTTCCTAGCCCACATAGGCAGGTATTTCCTGGGTGGCCTGGCCGAGATTGGCCGGGTTATCCTGTTTATTTTTGAGGTGTTGAAAAGTGCGTTCACCCCGCCGGTTTATTTTTCATTGATTTTTCGCCAGATGCTCCACATCGGTTACTTTTCGCTGCCGGTGGTTGGTCTGACGGCAATTTTTACCGGCGCGGCGCTGTCCCAGCAAATCTTTGTCGGGACCTCGCGTTTTAATGCAGAATCCGCGGTTGCCGGGGTTACGGTGATTGCCATTGTCAGGGAACTTGGGCCGGTGCTGGCTGGCCTGATGGTGGCCGGCCGGGTGTCTTCGGCGATGGCCGCTGAAATTGGCACCATGCGGGTCTCGGAGCAAATCGACGCGCTGGTGACGTTATCAACCAATCCCTTCAAGTATTTAATTGTGCCCCGGGTATGGGCTTCGATTCTGATGCTTCCACTCTTGGTCATTGTCGCCAACATTATTGGTGTCTTTGGTGGCTTTTTGATCGGCACTGGGAAGCTGGGTTTTAATCCGGGCAGTTATTTGCAGGTGACCGTGGAATATCTTGAGCTCACCGATATTCATTCCAGCTTAGTCAAGGCCGCGGTCTTCGGCTTCATTCTGGCGATCATGGGCTGTTATCAGGGGTTTAAGTCCGCCGGTGGGGCGGCCGGCGTAGGGGCGGCGACAACAAACGCCGTGGTCACCTCTTTCATTCTGATCCTGCTGGCCAATCTGATCATCACTGTGAATGTTTTTGGCTCATGACCAAGACCCCCAAAATATCCATCAAAGGGCTTCATAAAAGCTTTGGCGACAACCAGGTCCTCTCGGGCCTTGACCTTGAGGTAATGACCGGCTCATCGGTGGTCGTCATTGGCGGTTCGGGGACTGGCAAATCGGTTTTGGTAAAATGCATTTTAGGGCTTTTGGAACCGGACGCCGGAACCATTTCAATTGATGGGGTTGATTTGACCCACCCGTCTTCAAACCAGCGCCTTAAATTCATGGGCAAAATTGGCATGTTGTTCCAGGGCTCAGCGCTTTTCGATTCGCTTAGCGTTTTAGAAAATGTTTCCTTCGGGCTTGTTCAGGCCAAAAAAATGTCCCCCAAGGATGCCGCCGAGATTGCCATTGAAAAACTAAAGCGGGTTGGTTTGTCGGCTGAGGTGGCGGATCTTTACCCCGAAGAACTTTCGGGGGGTATGAAAAAGCGCGTTGGTTTGGCCCGCGCTATTGCCACCGAACCTGAGATTATTTTCTTTGATGAACCCACGACAGGGCTCGATCCAATTATGGCGGATGTCATCAAT
>JAZFRG010000139.1:0-4602 GCA_036445535.1 Sphingomonadales bacterium | reverse complement strand
AGTGTTTTCTCTGGTCTTAGACCCTTCCAATGGCTGGAGGGAAAAGACCTTGAAGTCGAGACCCTCGAAATCCCCAGGCGCATTTTCAATTTGCGGGTAGACCAGTTTTAATTCATCGCCGGAAGTTTGCTTTAAGTCTGCATTGGCCTTGGGGCTGACGCACAGCCAGTCGATGCCTTCCGGGGCTCTAATGGTGCCGTTGGTTTCTACCGCGACCAGAAAGCCTTCCCTGTGAAAAGCCCCAATCAGGACCTCATCCAATTGCAAAAGCGGCTCTCCCCCGGTGAAGACGGCATATTTATCGCCGCCGCCGGGCCAAAGGTCGGAGGCCCTTCCTGCCAAGGCTTCAGCGGTTTTAAATTTTGCGCCGTTCAAACCATCGGTGCCGACAAAGTCAGTATCGCAGAATTTGCAAACCGCGCCGGAACGGTCTTTTTCCAGCCCCGACCATAAATTACAGCCGGCAAAGCGGATAAAGATCGAAGGTCTTCCGGTATGGAAACCCTCGCCCTGGAAAGTGAAGAACATTTCTTTAACAGCGTAGGTCATTGGTATTTAGTTATATCCGGAACGCCTGCTTCCTCGAAACCTTTTTTCCTAAGAATACAGGCATCGCAATCGCCGCAGGCGCGGCCCTTATCATCGGGATCATAACAGGAAATAGTCTCCGAAAGATCGACCTTAAATTCCTGGGCGGCTTTGACAATGTCACCCTTGGTCATCCTTAAAAGCGGGGTTTCGATTTTGATCGGTGCGCCGCCAAGGGTACCGCGCTTGGTGGCAAGATTGGCCATTTTCTCATAAGCGGCAATATAGTCAGGTCGGCAATCGGGATAACCGGAATAGTCATAGGCATTGACACCAATGAAAATCGCATCGGCCCCAATGACATCCAAAAATGCCAACGCGAAAGACAGAAATACCGTATTCCGGGCGGGCACATAGGTAATCGGGATGGTTTCCCCAATACCCGTTTGGTTTTTCGGGACCGGGATATCCGCGGTCAGCGCGCTGCCGCCAAAGGCACCCAGGTCAATATCGATAATTTTATGGTCGGCAGCATTGGAAGACCTGGCAATGGTCCGCGCGGCTTCTAATTCCACCGCGGCGCGCTGGCCATAGCTAAAGGACAGACAATGGCATTCATAGCCCTGAGCCAGGGCCATAGCCAGAATGGTGGCGGAATCCATGCCGCCTGAAAGTAAAATAATCGCTTTTTTCTGTTTATTGGTCATAAAAAAATCAGGTAGTTTTTTAATTACCTGATTTTTAATGGCTAAGAGAATATTTTACTAGGCCCTAAAAATAACCGTCGTCGTCATCATCCTCCTTTTTCGGGACATGAATGCGATTATAATTCCGAATAGCCTCGGCCCGGGATTTAAAAGTCCGGTCTTTCAATTTTCCTTTGTGGCAATGGTAGTTCCGGTGGTTGCGCGCGTAATGGCAGCCCATACTATCTATTTTTCCCTCATGGGCCTGTGCCTCGCCTGAAAAAGCCCCGGTAAAGGTTGTCGATATAAAAAGAAAGCTTGCGCTAAGGACAATTTTTACAAAATTCATATATTGTCTCCTTTTTTTATAAGTTATGCCCAGCTTATAAAAAAAATCACCTTTTTTGAAATCACAGTTTAGGGAGCAGGTTTTGATCCCGAAAATTTTTGCATAACCGTACAGGTTACCAGGTCCCCGGTTACGTTCACGGCGGTCCGGGCCATATCCAGGGGGCGGTCAACGGCCAGGATCAAGACAAAGGTTTCAAGCGGGATGCCAAAGTCGGGCAAGATCCCGATCAGGATGGCGAGGCTTCCCCCTGGAACACCGGGCGCGCCGATCGAGGCTGCCACCGCCAGAGAAACCAGAAGTACAATTTGGGTGAGGTCCAATTGAAGCCCCGAAATCTGGGCCAGGAAAATAATAACGATTGCTTGGTAGGCTGCGGTGCCGTCCAGGTTGATGGTAGCCCCAACCGGCACCACCATACGCCTGACGGTGGCGTCGATTTTAAGGTTCTCTTCAGCCGCCTTCAGGGTGATGGGCATGGTCGCCGACGAGGACGAGGTGGAAAAAGCAATAACGAAGGGTTCGCGGATAGCACGGGCAAACTCAAGCGGGTTTCTTTTTGAATAGCCCACCAGGACGGCGGTATAAAAAACCAGAATCGCGGCCAGAATGATGATAAAAGTCATCATGTAAAAGCCCAAATCACCAATAACATCAAGGCCATTTGTGATCATGACCTGGGCGATCAGGCCGAAAACGGCGATCGGTGCAAACTTCATGATAAATTCAATAATCACCAGGGACGCCCCCTGGACGGTCTCCAGAACCTGCATCAAAGGCGTTGATTTTGAGCGTTTCATGGCCAGAAGCGCGACCCCGAAAATCACCGAGGCCAGGACAATATGCAAAAGCTCTCCTCCGGCCATGGCTTCAAAAAAGTTATTAGGGAAAAGGTTGACAATGGCGCCCGGAATGTCGCTGCCAATGTCATGCGGATCAGGAAGGGCGCCGGGATCAGCCTCAAAATCATACTTATCGCCATTGGAACCGGGGTTGAAAAACGAAGTTATAGTGATAGAAATTGTCGCCGCTGCGGCCGAGGTCATCACAAAATAGACGACGATGGCCCCGCCGATTTTCTTGACCTTGGCGAAATCCCCGCTACCGGCAATCCCCAAGATCACCGAAGAGATCACCAGCGGGATGACAATAAAGCGGATAAAGGTCAGGAATAAATTTCCGGGAAGCGCCAACCACGCGCCGGCCTCAGCGGCGGTCTGCTCACTAACCAGCCTTAAATCGGGGCCCAAGGCCCAGCCAACCAGGACCCCCAGGACCAGCCCGACCATAATTTGAAACCAAAGCTGGCTTTTAATCCGTTTCATAATTCCCCCCAATATTTAATAGAGTTAAAACCTAAGTTGCATAATTCCAGATGCAAACATCATCACGTTTCAGTTCGCCGCGCTCAAAGGCAACATAATCGACCGGCGCCACCATTATTTCCCCCGGATCCGCGGTGTTGCGAACGGCCCGCATTTTGCCATCCGGCCCATACAGGGCATCAACCTCTAAAATGTTCGGGAATTTTGCCAACCGGGCCCTGACATGGGCGACATCGTGGGCTTTAATCTCAAGTTTATCCATCACCAGTCCGTTGGGGTGATCCTTGGACATGGTCAGTTCTCCCAAATAAAGTACCGTCCCGGCTTCCGGGGAAATTTTTACCGATTGCTCGGAAAAACATAAAAGGGTCCGGTCAAAATCAATCTGGTAAAAAAAGTAGCCGACAACATAGGTGCCCGGTTTAATTGGTTTTACGAAAAAACGGACCTCTTCGTTACCCCGGCTGCACAAAAACCCGCACCCCATCTCAACCCGGGTTTTGCGGTTAATGGTTCCGGTCGCGGCATCGTAGGGGAAAAGATAAAACGAGAAATTCGGAAACGGGTCGCCGATAAAGGCAACATCATAGGCCAAAAGCGCATACCCCTTGCTATCATCAAAGGCAAATTTCTGGCCCACCGATTCATGGCCGCAGCCAGCCAGGGCTATCGGGAAGATCAAAAATAAAAATTTCTTCAAACTGAACATCAGGAGAGTTTCCTCTAATAATTTTTGGCACAATAATTTTTTTCAGAGCGCAAGGTTACCAGCACTTATCATGGCTGTCGAGGGAGGATACCGGGATATTTCCGGGGTCACAGAGATTTTACGCCAGCGCGGGTTTTTTCCCGCCATCTTGTGAAAAAGCCTATTATCTGATAGATTGAGTTTTATCAGATATGTGCACTTTATGGGGGTGTGTGGTGAAATCTTTCATTTCCGTTCTTATTTTCGTTTTTACGGCATTTTTCATGACGCTGAATGGTCCGGTTTTTTCTCAGGGGGTTGAGGAGGAATGTCCATATTCTGAACGGTGGACGCCGACGGAAGAAAATTTGGAGGCCAAATTGGAGGCTCATGAAACATGGTTAGCCCAAGGAGGATTGGAGAACCCATCAATTGCCGGGAGGGCGGTTTTATGCATGGCTGATCTGAGCGATGCTGATCTGTGGGGTGCTGATCTGAGGGATGCTGATCTAAGGGATGCTGATCTGAGGGGTGCTGATCTAAGGGATGCTAACCTGAGCGGTTCTGATCTGATGGATGCTGATCTGAGTTGTGCTAATCCTGGAGAAGCGGGTCAAAAATGTACCAATCTTTTTAATACTGATTTGAGCGGTGCTTATATGATCGAAGCTGATCTGAGCGGTGCCGATCTGTGGGATGCTGATTTGAGCGGTGCTTATATGTTCGAAGCTGATCTGAGCGGTGCCGATCTGTGGGTTGCTAATTTGAGCGGTGCTTTTCTGATCGATGCTAATTTGAGCGGTGCCAATCTGTGGGATGCTAATTTGAGCGGTGCCGAAATTATAGCAACCAAAATCGAAGGTGTAAACTTTACATCTATTGATTTGGAAAACACAAAATATGAGCCAATTGGTGTTCCGTCGATAGGGGGTTTGGCTAATATTGAGAATTTGACATCGGTTTGGTTCACAAAGGGAAATCACAGCGGCCTAGTTCAACTTCAAAAAGCCTTGCAAAAGGCTGGTT
>JAZFRG010000138.1:0-3693 GCA_036445535.1 Sphingomonadales bacterium | reverse complement strand
GGTACCAGCGTGAGGATGCCCACAACAATACCAAACTGCGGCACTTTATGCCCCATTCGGTTTTGGATGGCAAAGCACTGCGCCGCGCCGCTGGCTGGTTTGCAGAGGAAGAATACTTCTCAGACGAGATCGCCGAAAGCGCCACCCGGATCCTGCGCGCCGGTGGCCTGATCGGGGTTGGGGCCCATGGCCAGCTCCAGGGTCTTGGCTATCACTGGGAACTGTGGACCATTGCTATGGGTGGTATGACCGGCATGGAAGCGCTCAGGACCGCCACCATCAACGGTGCCAAGATCATTGGCCGCGCGACCGAGCTTGGCTCCCTTGAGCCTGGCAAGTACGCTGACCTGGTGATCCTGAATTCGAACCCGCTGGATAACATCCGTAACACCGTGGACATTAATCTGGTGATGTCCAATGGCCGGATTTATGACGATGAAACCATGGACCAGGTGTGGCCCGAACAAAAAGCCCTGCCCGCCTATTGGTGGCATGACGATGAGCCAAACCAGTAAAATTTAAAAAGACATAGAGAAAAGGCCGGGTAATCCCGGTCTTTTTTTTGGCGCTGCAGATCTTTATTTAATGGTTGAAATGTGGTATATTTGTTCTACTTATCAGCATTTTTTTTTGTAAAGGGGGGAGAAAATGTTTTCAACATCAGGTAAGACTAAATCTTATTTTTCATTTTTTAACAAAACCAAATGGATAGCAGTGGTGGTGTTTTTAGGACTTATTTCCATTTTTGTCCTGTTTTCTGTTTCAGGGTTCGGTCAAAATTCAGAGCGAAAGGTTCACATCCTTGCATTCAACGATACCTACCGCATTGGCGGGCTTTATAATGGAACTGTTGGTGGCCCGGCCCGGGTCCGTTCCCTCCGTAAAGAGATGGAAGAGGAATATGGCAGTCCGATTCTTTTACTTCATGCCGGGGATATCCTTTTTCCTTCTTTTTTAAGCCGGGAATATGAAGGTGAACAGATGGTCGATATTCTGAACATGATGGATGGTGACCCAGAAAGATTTGACCAATTCATGTTTGTTACCCTTGGCAACCATGAATTTGATGAAGATGATCCTCTTGTCTTGCAGAGCCGTCTTAATCAGTCAGGTTTTAGCTGGTTTAACTCAAATGTCGAGTTTGTAAAAACCGCAGGTGGCATACCCTTAGTTGATAGCAAAAAACTTCTTTCCGAAAAAATTGTTTTTCTTAACGGGATTAAAATCGGTTTGTTTGGCCTGACCATCGATAATAAAACTCAAAAATATATTTCCAAGTTTTCCGACCCATTAAGTACAGCGGCGGTCTTGACCCAAAAATTGAGGAGCCAGGGTGCCGAAGTTGTGATAGCCGTGACCCACCTCACCAAGGAAGAAGATATGGAAATTCTTAAGGCTTTATGCGGAGCTGGGCTGGATTTGATTGTTGGCGGGCACGACCATGAGAAATTTCCCGGGCCGGTAAAATGCGGAAAAGACGGGCCCACCCACTTTGTCTTAAAAGCTGATTCTGATGCAGCTTCGGCCACGAAAATCATTTTAACACTTGAGGCCAACGGCCAGGCCAGGGTCAAGTTTGATTTCATTCCGCTTGAAGGAAAAAACCGTAAAGAGGACCCGGACGTCGCCAAAAAAGTTGCAAAATGGATTAAAAAGCATGCCAAGGCGTTTTGTAAGGATGATGAAAATGAGGCCTTAAGAGAAGGCGGCTGTCTGGATCAGGAATTTGGCCAAACCAATGTTATGTTGGTGGCAGCGGAAAGCGAAATTCGCTCCGTGGAAACTAATTTTGGAAATTGGGTCGCCGACCGTCTTTTGCAAACCGATAAAAAATATTTTGATATTGCCGCCACCGAAAAAGCTAGGTGTGAAGATAAACCCAAGGTGGCCTTTATCAATTCAGGGAGCTTGCGCTTAAACCAGAATATTAACCGTAAGGGCATCGCGAACACGAAAATCACGCGGCGCCAATTTGAGGAACTTTACCAATACGACAATGAAATTGTCCTGATCGAAATTTCCGGGGAAATACTGCAAAAAATCGCCAACAAGGCTGCCTCTGAATGGGGTGGAAGCGGGCACTGGCTGCAAATCGCTGGGTTTGCCTTCAGACATGACGGTAAGGGCAAGGCGACTGACCTGACCTTGCTAAAGGAAAGTGGTATTGAAAATGAAATAAGGGTTGAAGTGGGCACGGAAATTTGTGCAGTCACCAGCAGTTTTCTAGTCAAACCCCGCACTGGAGAGGAAAGCGATCCGAAAAGGCAGGACGGCTTTACAATGTTAAATCCCAATCAAATCGTCCATGATATTGACAAGCATGAGGCAAACGGCATCAAGTTTCCCCGCATGTTAAAACAAAGTATGCAAGAGGCTTTTAAATTAACCTTGGATCCAACCAATGAAGAAATAAAATTTCAAAAGGAAATTGAGGGTAGAACCTGCAAAGGCCAGGATGCTGATCCCTGTAAGGCAATAAAAAAACCTAAACCCTAAATAAAAGGCTCACCGGTCAATCGAGCTTTTTTTGTCGGGATCATACCGGTCTTTTTTTCCCTTTTCCCGGTCTTTTCCTTTGTCATATTTGTATTCAATTTTGGAATACTTAAAAGTAATGGTTTCCATTGGCACTCCGCCCGAGGTGCCGGGATCATTCACAGAGTATGAGGTGATCATGACGTTTGTTAGTTCGTACTTCAGGTAGGTGGCGCGGCTGCCGCCATATTCGGCCACCTCAATAATAACCTTCGGGAACACCTTGCCACTGTTGGTGGCTTGTTGCAGCTTCGGCGAAGCCTTATCAACCGCCTTGGTAAGGACTAGGGGCTCGGTCCGGCGGGCCCCGGTGGCCGAGGTGCCCGAGGTTGCCGCGACTTCTGACAAAGGGGAAGAGATCGAATCAATAACGATCCAGCCCTTGTGGTCTTTGTCCGTCGACTCGCCTTTAATGTCGGCAATTTTCATAAAAGCGGCGGCCTCAGCGTCGCTAATACCGGGCAGAATGATCAGGACGGCCAGAGCAAATAAACCGGCACTTAAAAAGGTTAAAAGCTTTTTCATGGGGGTATCTCCTTCAGCGTGGTGAGGCCCATTATACCACAAAACAGGTTTCCAGAAAAAAAGCCGGTAAACGTGGGCCCTTTTTCAAGCATTGTTATACTTCTTTTTAAAAAGTCTTGGCTTTATGACCAGGGCCGGGTTTCCCCGGCCCCAAGTAATAATTTTAGTAGGTCTCGATTGTCACCACAACCGGGGTTTTGCCGTTGATGGTGTTATAGACCGGTGAAAATTCTGCCAATTCGCGAAGAACTTTCCGGTGAGCATTGCTTTTCACCCTCATCAGGACCTCGATCTGCTTGTACCCTTTGGGAACATCGTCTGATAATCCAAGAAAGCCTCTGAGGTCGAGGTCGCCTTTTAATTCTGAGCTTATGGCCTCAATTTCGATGCCCCGCGAGGCGGCATGGAAAGCAAGCGTGGTTGTCAGACACCCGGCCAGTCCGTGCAGCAAAAATTCAACTGGGTTGGCGCCGCGGTCCTTGCCGAGAAGCACCGGCGGTTCATCGTTGTCAAAAACAAACGGGTTTTCCCTGGTGTGGTGCTCAAGAGCCCCGTAGTAATCATTGATGGTGGTACGGTTCAAGGCACCGCCTTGCCATTGGTTCTTCGCCTGGAGGGAGAATTTGGCAATGG
>JAZFRG010000137.1:0-2982 GCA_036445535.1 Sphingomonadales bacterium | reverse complement strand
GCGGTAGCACCTTCCATATAACTTCTGACCTTGAAGCCTTCGCCCTCAAGGGCAATGGTAACCGAGGTTAGAATATTTTTATCATCATCGACTAGGGCAATGGTGGGGCTCATAAAACTTACCTTTTTTTGCAATTAATATTTTGCTCATTTGGTCCAAAAATTAAGGCAAAAATGTGCTGGACCAGGCATTAATTCCAAATTTCTTCTTATCTCTTACACCAAATTTCAAAGAATCGCATTAATCGAATGGTATTGGTTAATATAACCCTTTCAGCCCTGTTATTTCCTGCTTTTGAAACCCTCCGGGTTATCCTAAAAAAGGTCGGGTTTTTCCTTGCACTGGGGGGTGCTTTGGCATACCTAGAGGCCACCTGAGAAAATTCGGTTTAGGGCTGGTAACGGCCCCCCAGGGGCGTGTATGCTGTGCCCCAAATTTTGCCGGAAAATCAGGGGTGTAGAATTTGCAATTATTGGGTCAGGAGAGAGACCATGACAAAGCATGGCGTAAACATTAGCCAGAACGGGATTGAGGCTGAAGGTATTAAGGGAACCAAAAACCAGTTTTGGAACCTGTCGACCGCCGGGCTTTATGAACAAGCCATCAAGCGCGGTGAAGGCCGCCTTGCCAAGGACGGGCCTTTTGTAACCTCTACGGGGCGCCACACTGGTCGCTCAGCAAATGACAAATTTATTGTCAAGAATGCGGTTTCCAAGGACAGCATCCATTGGGGCAAAGTGAACCGGCCTTTTACCCAGGAAAATTTTGATAAAATCCATGAACGTTTATTAAAGCACTTTGAAGGCAAGGACGTTTTCGTCCAGGACCTTTGGGGCGGTTCAGATGAAAACTATCGCCTTCCGGTTCGGATTGTTACCGAAACCGCTTGGCACAGCTTGTTTGCCAAAACCATGTTGATTGCCCCGACTAAAGATGAGCGCCAAAACTTTGCCCCTGAATTTACTATCCTTCAAGCCCCTTCTTTTAAAGCCGACCCGGCAACAGAGGGGACCAATTCCGAAACCGTTATTGTCATGGATTTTGAAAAACGCCTGGTTCTAATCGGCGGCACCGCTTACGCAGGTGAAATCAAGAAGTCGGTTTTCAGTATTTTAAATTTCCTGCTGCCTGAACGCGGCGTAATGCCCATGCATTGTTCCGCCAATATTGGCGACGATGGCCAGGTTGCGATTTTCTTTGGCCTGTCGGGCACCGGCAAAACGACCTTGTCTGCAGACCCCGATCGCACCCTGATCGGCGATGATGAGCACGGGTGGTCCGACACTTCGGTGTTTAACTTTGAGGGCGGGTGTTACGCCAAATTGATCAGGCTTTCTGCCCAAGCCGAGCCGGAAATTTATGCCACGACCAAAATGTTTGGCACGATCCTGGAAAATGTCGTTATGGACGAGGATACCCGTGAGCTGGATCTGGATGATGCCACGCTGGCCGAAAATACCCGCGGGGCATACCCGATTAGCTCGATCCCCAACACCTCAAAGGAAAACCGGGGTGGATTGCCCTCTAATATTATTATGTTGACTGCCGATGCTTTTGGGGTCCTGCCGCCAATCGCTAAAATGACCCCAGAGCAGGCGATGTATCATTTCTTGTCCGGTTATACTGCCAAGGTTGCCGGGACCGAAATTGGCGTTAAAGAACCCCAAGCCACTTTTTCGACCTGTTTTGGGGCACCGTTTATGCCCCGCCACCCCAGCGTTTATGGCAATTTGCTTCGGAAAAAAATAGCTGAGGGCAAGGTCATTTGCTGGTTGGTAAATACCGGTTGGACCGGCGGCGAATACGGCGTTGGCAGCCGGATGCCGATCAAGGCCACCCGGGCGCTTTTGCATGCCGCGCTTGATGGCTCGCTTTTAGACGCGCCGATGCGCACCGATGAAAATTTCGGCCTTGAAGTTCCAACCGAAGTCGAAGGCGTACCAACCGAGATTTTGAACCCCAGAGAAACCTGGGCCGATAAAAATGCCTACGATGCCAAGGCAAAAATGCTGGTCGGATTGTTCATCGACAATTTTGTCGAATTTGAAGACTACGTTGACGATGAGGTAAAGGCAGCGGCCCCGTCCGCAGCTTAAGGCCGGGCAGAAACTCAACGGTCCCTTTAAGATATGAACAAACCTAAAAAAGATTTTGGCTTCCCCAGGTGGGGTGCGTATGGCTACGACCGGGATGCCAAGGCGGTCCGGCTGTGTGATTTTCATGGCTGTGAGGAAAAGGGTGAATGCCCTGCTCCAAAATCTCCGCACACCGATGAAAAATGGATGTTTTGCACAGAACACGCCGCCGAATACAATAAGAACTGGAATTTCTTTGAGGGTATGAAAGACGAAGATGCCAAAGCCTATGCCAAGCGTGAGCGCCAGAAGTCTGATGGCTATGCCCAAAAGAACCCCTATGCCTGGGGTGGCGCGGTCGGCGAAGATGGCCTAACGCCTTTAGAGCGCGATGCCTATAACGCCCTTGAGCTGGAACCCGGGGCAAACCTGGATGCCATAAAAAAACAATTTCGGGCGCTTGCCAAAAAGTATCATCCTGATCACAACCGGGGCGATAAGGAAACCGAAGAACTTTTCCAGCGGGTCACTTTTGCCTACGAGGTTTTAAAGGGCCGCACCAGTTTTTCGCCCAAGTCGTAAATTCCTTGTTATCAGCCAAAACCCTGCTTGACGGCGCATCGTTTGCCGCTAAAGTAGCTCCCTGATAAATTTAATTTTCAGGGGGGAACTCATGGCATCTGGTGGACAGGAACAATGGTCGTCGCGTATGGCCTTCATTTTTGCGGCGGTAGGCAGCGCGGTCGGTCTTGGTAATATTTGGCGCTTTCCCTACATGGCCGGTGAAAACGGTGGTGCGGCGTTTGTTCTTATATATATTGCCTTCGTTCTTTTTATCGGCATGCCGGTTTTAATGGCTGAGCTGACGATCGGTCGGCGCGGTGGCATGAGCCCGATTAATTCTGTG
>JAZFRG010000136.1:0-4002 GCA_036445535.1 Sphingomonadales bacterium | reverse complement strand
TAAACTCGTCATCTTCAAGACGGGACTGTGGTACGATGGGTACGATGAGATTGCCAATGAAGAGCGCCATCCCCTCATCGCCCAATACCTGAAACGCAATTACTGAGAAGGTCATACCCCGTTGGCGGCATTCTTCAACATCATATTTCGGCTCATCAAGGGTATATTTGATGTATTGCAGGGATGATGTGTTGGAAAAATCCGAAATTGGAAAGATCGACTTAAGGACCTTTTCCAAACCAGATTCCAACCGCTCTTTTTCATCAGCACCAAGTCTGACAAATTGATCGTAGGAATGTTTTTGAACTTCGATCAAATTGGGCATGTCAATGACTTGCCTGATTTTTCCGAAGCTTTTGCGTACCCGTTTGCGCCCAGTAAAGGAAAGCGACATAATAATCCTTAATCCCTGTTGGGGAAAATCCCCCGTTAAAGCCCGCTTTAAACTCTATTTTTATTCGTAACCGCCTTTGCAACAAGCCCTTTGCAAAAGCACAATTGCCCGGCCAAGACCCTAGGTCTCAGCCGGGAACAATTGAAATTTCAGAAGCTATTTAAGCTCAACTGTGGCACCTGCCTCTTCAAGCTTTTTCTTCAATTCGTCAGCCTCTTCTTTGTTCACGCCTTCTTTGACGGGCTTGGGAGCCCCTTCAACCAGGTCTTTGGCTTCTTTCAGGCCAAGAGCTGTAATGGTGCGAACAACTTTAATGACATCAATTTTCTTCTCACCATAGCTGGCAAGAATAACGTCAAATTCAGTTTTTTCTTCTGCAGCAGCTTCACCACCGGCAGGGCCAGCAGCAACAGCAACAGGAGCAGCAGCACTTACGCCCCATTTTTCTTCCAGAAGCGTAGAGAGTTCAGCCGCTTCCAAAACCGTAAGTTTTGAAAGATCATCGGCAATTTTTTCAAGATTGGTAGCCATTGTAGTCTCCTTTTGGTCTAGTAAAAGTTTAAGATCAGGCAGCGTCTTTTGCCGCATAAGCACCCATTACGCGCGCCAGCTGTCCTGCTGGGGCCTGCAGTACACCGGCAATCCGGGTGGCAGGGGTATTCAGCATTCTAACCAGTTTGCCGTGAAGCTCATCAAGCGATGGCAGGGAAGCAAGTTCCCTAACGGCGGCTTCATCAAGCACAACTTCGCCCATCATGCCGCCGAGGATAATGAGGTTTTCATTGTCCTTAGCGAACTTGGCGATGGCTTTCGGGGCGGAAACCGGGTCATCGGAATAACCAATGGCGGTCGGCCCTGTAAACAAATCGCTTAGAGGGGTTTTGTCAGTGCCATCAAGGGCAAGTTTAGTCAGCCTGTTCTTGGTGACTTTGAAACTGGCACCGTTTTCACGTAGCTCATTTCTAAGCTTGGTCATTTCCGCAACATCGAGGCCGCTGTAGTGCGTCACTACAACAACGCCGGCGTTATCAAAAACTCCGTGAAGTTCCTTAACCAGTTCCTGTTTTTGGGCTCGGTCCATCTTAGTCTCCGAATACAGAAGGTATTTTCACCTTCTTGGTTGAGCCAGGTACCGAAATAAATCCCGGTACATTCACACATCTTATCCGCTTGAATAAGTGCCTGGCTTAAATGGCGAGCCATTCTCGACCAAAGGAAAACATGGCAGCTTCAAAAGCCTTCAAATTTTCCGGCACACTATCTCATGCTGGCGGGGATTTTCCCTTCAAGCTCTTGAATTTCAAGAGCACCCGCAATCTTGGACAGACGCCAGAGCCGTAAAAATTAGATTACGGCCCATCTCGTATAGCGAAGCTAATTAAGCGCCGCCAAATTCAATTTCACCCCGGGCCCCATGGTTGAGCTAATGGCAATACTGTTTAAGTATTTGCCTTTGGTCCCTGAGGGTTTTGCTTTCATAATCGCATCCAGAAAATGATCTACATTTTCTTTAAGCTGCGCTTCAGTAAAGGATGCTTTGCCAACGCCAGCTTGGACAATGCCCTGCTTTTCAGCACGGAATTCTACCTGGCCTCCCTTGGCATCGGTAACCGCCTTTTTTATATCATTGGTAACCGTGCCAAGCTTGGGGTTCGGCATCAGGCCTTTAGGACCCAAAACCTTACCTAACCTGCCAACAACACCCATCATGTCGGGGGTTGCAATGCAGCGGTCAAAATTCATCTCGCCTTTTTGAATGCGTTCTGCCAAATCCTCAGCACCCACCATGTCAGCGCCGGCTTTGGTGGCTTCATCGGCTTTATCGGCTCTGGCGAAAACCGCCACCCGAACTGCCTTGCCGGTGCCGTGAGGCAGGCTGACAACGCCCCTGACCATTTGATCAGCGTGACGTGGGTCAACGTTTAGGTTAATAGCAACTTCGATGGTCTCATCAAATTTGGCCTTTGCGCCCTTTTTTACAAGGGATACGGCTTCCCCAACCGCGTAAAATTTTTCACGATCCAGGCCATCCATGGCATTTTTCATACGTTTTGATACTTTTGTCATGATTAACCCTCCACCACGAGGCCGATGGAACGTGCCGAGCCTTCAATAATTTTCATCGCCTGATCAATGTCATTGGCATTGAGATCAACCATTTTTTGTTCAGCAATTTCCTTAACCTGGGCTTTGGTGACCGAACCAGCAATTTCGCGGCCAACCTCGCCACCACCCTTTTTAAGGCCGGCAGCCTTTTTCAAGAAATAAGAGGCCGGAGGGGTCTTGGTGATAAAGGTAAAAGACTTGTCCACAAAAATGGTAATCACCGTTGGAATAGGCATTCCCGGGTCCATTTTTTGCGTTGCAGCGTTAAACGCTTTGCAAAATTCCATAATATTAAGTCCACGCTGGCCAAGCGCGGGACCGATCGGGGGCGAAGGATTCGCTTGCCCGGCCGGCACTTGAAGTTTCAAATAGCCGCTGATTTTTTTTGCCATGGGTCTCCCTTTCTATAGGAAATTCAATACCTTACGCCAGATATTGAGAATTTCCATTTGGGTCTGTGGTGCGGCTATGGCGGGCCTCCCACAAAAGTTCAGGGCGCTTCCTTACACGGTCCGAGTTAAAGAATCAAACCTTTTCTACTTGCGAAAATTCCAGGTCTACGTTGGTTGCCCGGCCAAAAATAGAAACCGAGATTTTGACCCTGGCTTTGTCCTCGTCAACTTCTTCAACAAAACCGTTGAACGAGTTAAATGGGCCATCCTTGATTTTGACTTCTTCGCCGATATCGAAGGTGATTAATGGCCGCGGCCGCTCAACCCCCTCTTCAACCTGGTTGAGGATTCGACCAGCCTCTGCCGCCGATATTGGCATGGGTTTGTTCTGGGCCCCAAGAAAGCCTGTAACTTTCGGGGTATTCTTGACAATATGATAGGTATCATCGGTCATGACCATTTTGGCCATAACATAGCCTGGGAAAAATTTCCGTTCAGACTGGACCTTTTTGCCCTTCTTAATTTCAATGACTTCCTCGGTGGGCACAATTACCTCTTCAAAGTAAGAGGTAAAGCCTTGGCTTGCCGCACGCTCATTAATGGCGTCAGCTACTTTTTTCTCAAAGCCCGAATAGGCATGAATAATATACCATTTAGCGTTAGCCATAATTAATCCCTAGTCAAAAAAGAAAATGTGTCCGGATCTAAAATCCATTGAATGAAGCCTGACAAAATCTGGTCTATGCCAAGGAAGAAAAGCGCCATAATCACCACCATGATCAAGACCATGACGAATGTGACATTACGTTCCTTTTTATCCGGCCAGGTAACCTTGGAAAGTTCCTGACGGACCTGGCGGACAAATTCACCTGGATTTGGTTTAGCCATTAATCATCCTTTTGTTCATCCTCTAAAACTGGCAGGAGTGGAGGGGCTCGAACCCCCAACCCCCGGTTTTGGAGACCGGTGCTCTACCGGTTGAGCTACACTCCTATCGTCTCGACTGTTACCTCGACCGGTGAAACCGAACCGCTGCCATCCCGGGCCCCGCATAACGCCGCCGGCATTGTCCCTTTCGGGCGTACCGGCCGATCCTGTCCTATTCGATGA
>JAZFRG010000135.1:0-3617 GCA_036445535.1 Sphingomonadales bacterium | reverse complement strand
CCTACTGGGGAAACTTGCGCTCAATCGGTGAAAAAGTTGGTGCCAATGGTAAAACCTCGGGGATTATTCCTTTTATCCGGGTTATGGATAGCCTGACCCTGGCGATCAGCCAGGGCTCGCTCCGGCGCGGCTCGGCAGCGGTTTATCTGCCGGTCAGCCACCCTGAAATAGAAGAGTTTACCGAGCTTCGCCGCCCCACCGGCGGCGACCCAAACCGGAAGACCCCCAACCTGCATCACGGCGTTCTGGTTTCAGATGCGTTCATGCGGGCGGTCGAGAAAGATGAAGAATGGTCGCTGTTATCACCGAAAGATAACCATGTCGTGCGGCGCGTGTCAGCGCGCGGGCTTTGGATCCGGCTCCTGACATCAAGGGTTGAAACCGGTGAGCCTTATCTGGTTTTCTCAGACACCGTTAACCGGCAAATCCCGGAACATCATAAATTAACCGGGCTGACGGTTAAGACCTCTAATTTGTGTTCAGAAATTATGCTGCCGACCGGCCCCGATCACTTGGGCAAAGACCGGACCGCGGTTTGCTGTCTTTCGTCCCTGAACCTTGAGCATTACCAGGAATGGTCCAAGGATGAAATGTTCCTGGAAGACATCATGCGTTTTCTGGATAATGTTTTGCAGGACTTTATTGACCGGGCGCCTGATGAAATGGCCAAGGCCAAATATGCCGCCACCCGTGAGCGCTCGGTGGGCCTCGGCGTAATGGGCTTTCATTCCTTCCTGCAGGGCCTGAGCGTGCCCATTGAATCGGTGATGGCCAAGGTCTGGAACAAGAAAATGTTCAACCACATCAAGGAAAAGGTTGATGAGGCCTCGGCGACCCTGGCGGATGAACGGGGGGCTTGCCCGGATGCCGCAGAATTTGGCATTAAAGAGCGCTTATCCAACAAAACCGCTATTGCGCCAACCGCTTCAATCTCGATCATTTGCGGCGGTGCCAGCCCGGGGATTGAGCCGATTGCCGGCAATTCCTACGTCCATAAAACCCTGTCAGGGTCGTTTAATGTCAGAAACCAGAGCTTGGAGAAGCTTTTGGAGGAAAAGGGCAAAAACAGCGACGAGGTTTGGTCCTCAATTACCGTCAATGAAGGCTCGGTCCAGCATCTTGATTTCCTTTCTGATCATGAAAAAGATGTCTTTAAAACCGCGTTCGAGATTGACCAGCGTTGGCTCATTGATCTGGCCGCCGATCGGACCCCGATGATCACCCAGGCGCAATCCTTGAACATTTTTATCCCCGCCGATATCCATAAACGCGATTTGCACCGCTTGCATTTCGAAGCCTGGAAAAAAGGCGTGAAGTCGCTTTATTACTGCCGCTCGAAATCGATCCAGCGCGCCGAGGTGGTCTCAACCCAGGGCAAGGCCAATGAAGTACACATTCATACCCTTGGCAATGCGGTTCCAAAGCCTGAGGACATCAGCATCACCATGGTCGCCAAACCGGAATTAGAGGAAGAGGAAGACAAGTACGATGAGTGCCTGGCTTGCCAATAAGGGTTTATGAAAACAGCAGTTAAAACCAAGGAATTAGAGATGGGCGCAGTCGAGGCAGCAAATTTAATGACCGAAAATCCGGTCTATAAACCGTTCCGCTACCCCTGGGCCTATGAGGCCTGGTTGACCCAGCAGCGCATCCATTGGCTGCCCGAAGAAGTGCCGCTCGCGGATGACGTCAAGGATTGGCGCAAAAAGTTAACCAAAGAAGAGCAAAATTTGTTGACCCAGATTTTTCGCTTTTTCACCCAGTCCGACATTGAAGTGAACAATTGCTACATGAAGCACTACACCCGGGTGTTTAAACCCACCGAGGTGCAAATGATGCTGGCGGCATTTTCCAACATGGAGACCGTCCATATTTCCGCCTATTCGCATCTCCTGGACACGCTGGGGATGCCGGAGAGCGAATACTCGGCGTTCCTGAAATACAAGGAAATGAAGGACAAGTACGATTACATGCAGCAGTTCAATGTCGACAGTAAGCCCGACATTGCCAAAACCCTGGCGGTTTTCGGGGCCTTTACCGAAGGCCTGCAGCTGTTTGCCAGCTTCGCGATGCTTTTGAACTTTCCGCGCTTTAATAAGATGAAGGGCATGGGCCAGATTATTTCCTGGTCGGTCCGGGATGAAACCCTGCACTGTGAAAGCATCATCAAACTGTTCAGGACCTTTGTCCACGAAAACCCGGAAATCTGGACCGAGGAGTTCCAGCAGGAGCTTTATGATACCTGTGAGGAAATCCTGGTTCACGAAGACGCCTTTGTTGATCTGGCCTTCGAGATGGGCCCGGTCGAAGGCTTGACCGCGGCCGAGATTAAATCGTATTTGCGCTACATCGCCGACCGCCGTTTATCCCAGCTGGGTTTGAACCCGGTTTACCATATCAAGGAAAACCCGCTGCCCTGGCTCGACACCATGCTGAACGCGGTGGAACATACCAACTTTTTTGAAAACCGCGCGACCGAATACTCCAAGGCCGCAACTCAAGGTTCGTGGGAGGAAGCTTTCGATTAAAGACGTTTAACCATAACGCTCTTCCTCTGCGGGGAAGCCCTTCTCTACCTTGCTAGCCGTCGAACCAAGTCAAAAAGGGTTTCCCCGCTCTTTTTATGCGCTCACGCTAAATGACTTTCTTTGATTGCATCCGTTTCGAAGCTGGCGCTTCTCACATGACGCGATGCTCAAGGCTGATGGCCATTGCTTCGGGGGAACGCGAAACGCTTCGCGAGAGCCGCTTGGCTCTTTTATTCTTTTTAATCGCTCACACTTAATGGTCTCCGACCATTGCTCCACCGGGGCGGCGAACGCTCAAAGGGCGCACCCTTGTGCGCCTGGGGTCTTGGTTAAGATTCTTAATTTTTCAATTCAGAAAAGGAAATTGCTGCTTTAATTTGTTGTATTATAAAGGTGGCTCTTTTTTTTTCAACCATATGCAAGAGGTAAGCAAAACCGCCAACAGAAAGGAGAAGTAGCAACCAAACGACAAATGAAAAAATGGTAAATAGAAGAGCTCCCTGCTCGGGGGCTACCCCAAATTTTAAAAGGAAAAAAAGATTTAAAAACGTAATTAATATAAACATTAAAAGAAACACCCAAGATAATATCTTGATTGCCTTGTGAGTTGAAGAACGTGGAAATATTTTTCCTGTAATTCTCAAAGAATTCTTCTCATAATTAATTTCTCCTTCAAATTGAGAAAAAGGCAAGGAAAGAGAGTCGTAAAAGGAATAATTTTTTCGAATTTGAATAAAAATCGGGAAGTTTTCTTTCTTCAACTCTTTTTTATTTAGAATTGGTACATCTAAAGATAAAGAAGTTTTTCTTAAAAATTGAACAAATTTTTCAATATCTTTAAATTTATAATCTACGTTAAAGACACTAAAAATATTTCCAAAAAACATTTCTTTAAGGAAAGCCATATTAAAATTTTCTAAACCTTCAAACAATTTTGAGCCCAGCCACAAAAACTACTACTTTTCCTGTAAATTACAACCCTTTCCAAAAAACCTATTTTGCCTTCCCCCCAAAAGCAAGAGGCGCTTCGGGGGAAGATGAAGCGCCTCTTACGGGACGAGAAATTGAGGGGAAGGGGAAACCCCTCAA
>JAZFRG010000134.1:0-2840 GCA_036445535.1 Sphingomonadales bacterium | reverse complement strand
GAGGCAAGAGGGGCGACCCTTGATGCTTATCTAGTCGGGACCGGCGGCGGCGGGCTCATCGCCGGGTCCTCGCTGGTCTTTACTGAGCGGTCCTCTGAGACCGCCCTTTATAGCGTTGAACCTGAGGGAAGGGACGATCATGACCTTTCACTGGAGGCTGGGGAGCGTATTGCGCATGCGCCAAATCCAGCGCCCACGATTTGTGACGCTCTTTTGCCACCCATTCCCGGCGAAATGACCTTTGCCATCAACAAGAAACACCTTAGCGGGGGCTTTAGGGTCAGCGAGGATGAAGTCCGCTCGGCGATGCGCTTTGCTTTTGAAAACCTAAAAATAGTTGCCGAACCGGGCGGCTGTGTCGCTTTGGCGGCAGTGCTTTCAGGCAAGCTTGAAACGCGGGGCAAAAAAATCGGCCTGATTATCACCGGCGGAAATGTCGACCCGGCCCAGTTCCGTGAAATCTTGGGTTAATTTCCCACCATCAACAAAACCGATTGGGCCACGCAACCGGGTTTGTCCCGGCCCTCAATTTCAATCGTGGCTTCAACCACCACCTTAAGCCCTTTGCCCTTTAAGGTCTTGGCTTCCAGCAGTTTAAACCGGCCGCGGATTTTATCTTCCACCCTAACGGCTTCAGGAAAACGAACCTTCTCAAGCCCGTAATTGATTTTTCGCGCGAGATTTAGGGTATCGGTGAACTGGTTGATAAAAAAGGGCACCAGGCTAAGCGTCAAAAAACCATGGGCGATGGTTGTCTCCCAGGGACTGTCGGTTTTACAGCGCTCGGGGTCCTGGTGGATCCACTGGAAATCAAGCGTGGCTTCGGCAAAAGCATCGATCCGTTCCTGGCTAATCCCCAGCCAGTCGCTGACGTAAAATTCAATTCCCACTTGCTTTTCAAATTCACTTAAGTCCATGGTTTGGTTTGTCTTTTCTCTTGCCTTAGGTCTTGCTATTTTTTGACAGTTGTTTACGTTGTTGGAAATTTCGACAGCGAAGTCAAGGAGAACACCCATGCTATCTAAACTATCAAAACCCCTAGCTATTGCGCTTTTGGCCACCACCGCTTCGGTTGGTCTAGCGGCGTGCAGCGAGCCCGCACAACAAGTTACCTACACGGCAGAACAAATCCAGGCCGAAACAGCAGAGTTAAATGCCTTTTTTGACCGGGTTTTTAATGAAGACCTTGAAAGCTCACCCATGGGCATGAGTTTTAGAGGCCAAAAAATCCGCTACAATGAGTGGGACGATTTTTCGGAAGCCGAAGAGGAACGCCAGCACCAACTGGAAATTGACCGTTTGGCTGAAATGCGTGGCTTAAGTTTTGATGCCCTGTCCGAAGAAGGACAACTTAGCTACAGACTTTTTGAAGTGCAGGTTGAACGCTCGCTTGCCGGGTGGGACTTTCGCTACCATAATTATCCCATTAACCAGTTTTTCGGCTGGCACACCTTTTTCCCGGTTTTCATGATGAACATCCACCGGGTTGATACCATTGAGGACGCTGAGGCCTATATTACCCGCCTTGAAACCGCCAAGGAAAAAACCTTTGATGAGGTCGTAAATGCGGTTAACAAACGGGCTGAAATGGGTATTTTGCCACCGGCCTGGGTTTATCCATTTGTCGAAGATGCAATCGCCAGTGTGCTGACCGGCGCACCCTTTGATGACTCTGAAAACGACACCACCATTCTGGCTGATTTCAAACGCAAGGTCGGCGCCCTGGAGATTGAAGACGATGTTCGGGCTGAAATGATTGCCCGCGTCGAAGCGGCCCTTCTAAGCTCGGTCAAGCCGGCTTATGAAGCGCTCGGTGAAGCTATGCAGGCCCAAAGTGTTAATGCTACCGACGATGATGGGGTTTGGCGCCTTCCAGACGGCGAAGCCAATTACAACCGGCTTCTCAGCAATTACACGACCACTGATTTGACCGCGGAACAAATCCATCAAATCGGCCTCGATAATGTTGACCGTATCCATAATGAAATGCGTGAAATTATGGTCAAGGTTGGCTTCGAGGGTGATTTGCAGGAATTCTTTGAATTTATGCGCGTTGATGAGCAGTTCTTTTATGCCAACGACGATGAGGGCCGCGAGCGCTATCTATCAGAAGCCACTGCCCTGATCGATACCATGCGCGAAAGCATTCCTGATTATTTTGGGATTTTGCCAAAAGCAGATTTGGAAGTACGCCGGGTCGAGCCGTTCCGTGAAAACTCATCGGGCAAGGCGTTTTATAACCGCCCGGCTGAGGATGGCTCACGGCCAGGGATTTATTATGCAAATCTGGCCAATATGGCCGATATGCCGACCTACCAGATGGAAGCCCTTGCCTACCACGAAGGTATTCCCGGGCATCATAACCAGCTGGCCATCTCGATGGAGCTTGAAGGTATTCCTGAATTCCAGAAACAATCCGGTTTTACCGCTTATACCGAAGGCTGGGGGCTTTATTCCGAGTATTTGCCGAAAGAAATGGGCTTTTACGAGGATCCCTATTCCGACTTTGGACGCCTCGCTATGGAGCTGTGGCGCGCGGTTCGTCTGGTGGTTGATACCGGCATTCATTACAAAAAATGGACCGGCGCTGAAACCGTTGAATATATGATCGAAAACACCCCAAATCCTGAGGGGGATATCCGCGCCGCTGTGAACCGCTACATCATCATTCCGGGCCAGGCCACGGCGTATATGATCGGCAAGATCAAAATCCTTGATCTCCGTGAAATGGCCAAGGCTGAACTTGGCGATGCTTTCAACATTTCCGCCTACCATGACGAAGTGCTTCGCCAGGGCGCGGTGCCCCTGGATATTCTGGAAGAGAATATCAATGCCTGGGT
>JAZFRG010000133.1:0-2636 GCA_036445535.1 Sphingomonadales bacterium | reverse complement strand
ACCGAATCAGAAACGTCAGACACCGTCAGCAGGCTGGCACCATCGGGCAATGGAACAATATTATACCGCAAAATATTCCCGTTGGTGAGAACCCAACGTCCGGTAACCTGGTCGCGGTTAATGATATAGCCCAGAATCTGGTTTTTCAGTTCGTTCCATTTGGCCTCGTCAGACGCCAGCAGTGGTTTGCAAAAATCCAAAACCTCACTGATGTGGGGCTGGTTCCTGAGTTCCTGTTCACCCAACTCCCAGGTTTTGGCAAAGTTTGGATTGTAAAGCCGGATACGCCCATCGCTTCCGATAACCGTCACCGCCTCATGAAGGTGATCAAGGGTTTCGCGTTGCACCGCGATCAGGGTGTTATATGACCGTTCCATATCCAGTTTGTCGGTCACATCTTCGAAAAACACAATCAGGCCGCCAAGCAGGTAAGGCTGGGTGATGACGCGCAAAGTGCGGCCATCGGGCAAATGCCACATTTCCTCAACCGGATCGCGAAGCACCGTATAATAGGACAAGATGTGCTTTTTCCATGAGGCAAAATCAGCCTGTTCCGGTAGACGGCGTTCCTCGCGCATTTTTTCCAGGAACTCGCTATGATTGGGAACCATTTCCCCCCAATTTTCCGGCAGGGTCCATAGCCCCTGGAATGCCTGGTTGCAAAACCTCAAGGTCTGGTCTGGTCCAAAAATAGCGACCGATGTTGAAAGTCCGTTAAGCGTTTCCGACTGTGCCTCAAGATATAAGTCAAAACTTTCCGGGGATTGCAGCAGATCGGCACCTTTGCCGGAAGCGCCCTTGCCGCGGGCCTTCAGCGAGGCCCCATCCCCAAGCGTCACCCAAATCAGGATGCAATTCTCCTGGTCCTCGGCATCGCGGATGGATTTGCCAAAAATATAAAGGTCTTCTTCCTGCTGGGTGTGGTTAAGGCGCAACGGCAACGGGATACGCCGCCGGGCAATCTGCAGGATATAATTTTTCAGCTTTTCAAAGCTTTCGGCATCAAAGCCCGGTTGATCGTCTTTGCCCAGCAGCTCGTCGATGTGACTGATCGGCGATGTAAAGCCCAGCCATTCCCGCAGCCTGTCAGAGGCATAGCAAAACCCGCCCTGGCGTAATATCAGGTATCCAGCGGGAGCGAAATCAAGCAATTCGTCTTCAATCGCTTTGGCTTGAAGGGTGGTGCGAAAACGCCTGGCGATATTTTGGCGCTCAAGGATGGCCCAGACGCTGACCGAAATAAAGAAGCCCACGACCAAAATGAAAAGCACCTGCAAGGGGCTTTCAAAAACACTTTGCCAATCCTGGGCCATGGCCGGGTGGGACCCTGCCGCAATGGCCAAAAGCGTGGCAAGTAATGTGGTCAAAAATAACTGTTTTTTCAACATGCGCTTTATATTCCGGCCCCAACATAAAGGGATGCACAGCACAACGGCAAGCAGGCTTTTCCCCCTTACGAAAAAACTAGCACAAATTAACGTAAACGGGAAAGCCAAGCTTTGATTTTAGCAGCCTGTTTTTAGGTAAAGATCAGCCTTTAATAGCGATAATGGTCAGGCTTGAACGGCCCGGCCTGCGGGACATCAATATAATCCGCCTGGGTTTTGCTAAGCTTGGTCAACTTGACGCCAAGACGCTCAAGATGCAGCGTTGCCACCTTTTCATCCAGGTGTTTGGGCAGGGTGTAAACCTTGTGCTCATAATTTTTATGATGATGCCACAGCTCAATTTGGGCGATCACCTGGTTGGAAAAGGATGCGCTCATGACAAAGCTCGGATGTCCGGTAGCGCACCCCAGATTAACAAGGCGACCCTTGGCCAGAATGATCAGGCGTTTGCCATCGGGAAATTCCACTTCATCAACCTGCGGCTTAACTTCTTCCCACTTGTAATTGTCCAAGGCCCCGATCTGGATTTCGCTGTCAAAATGGCCAATATTGCAGACAATTGCACGGTCTTTCATTTGCCGCATGTGATTAAGGGTGATGACATCAAGATTGCCGGTGGCTGTGACAAAAATATCTCCAACCGGGGCGGCATCGTCCATGGTGGTCACTTCATACCCCTCCATTGCCGCTTGCAGGGCGCAGATCGGGTCTATTTCGGTAATCATCACCCGGGCGCCCTGGCTGCGCAGGCTGGCGGCCGAGCCCTTGCCGACATCGCCATAGCCGTTAACCACGGCAATCTTGCCTGCGACCATAACATCGGTTGCCCGTTTAATGCCGTCAACAAGGCTTTCACGGCAGCCATAAAGATTATCGAACTTTGACTTGGTGACCGAATCATTGACATTAATGGCGGGCGCCCCCAGGGTTCCGTTCTTTTCCATTTGATATAATCTTAAGACACCAGTGGTGGTTTCTTCCGAGATGCCCTTGACGTCTTTCATCATCTCAGGGAAGCGCGTGTGCATCATAATCGTCAGATCGCCACCATCATCCAAAATCATGTTGGGAGTCCAGCCATCGGTTCCGATGATGGTTTGTTCGATACACCAGTTAAATTCTTCCTCGGTTTCACCTTTCCAGGCAAAAACAGGAATACCGGCAGCGGCAATGGCCGCGGCGGCGTGGTCCTGGGTTGAGAAAATATTGCATGAGCTCCAGCGAATTTCGGCGCCCAGTTCTATCAGG
>JAZFRG010000132.1:0-7386 GCA_036445535.1 Sphingomonadales bacterium | reverse complement strand
CCCAATATGCCCGAGGGCGAGTTTGATAACATGCTGGCCAATGCCGGTGGCGTTAACAATGGCTCAACCCGGTTCGATTTCACCAATTATTATGAGGTTTTGCCCGCGCACCAGTTAGAGCCCATCCTGTGGGTTGAGGCTGACCGGATGACCGAAATTAATTTCCTGGAGGAAACCTTAGAGAACCAAAAGGGGGTGGTCTCCAACGAAGTTAAGGTCAATGTCTTGAACCGGCCTTACGGCGGGTTTCCGTGGCTTGATCTGCCCCAGGTTGCCAACACCAACTGGTACAACGCGCACAATTTTTACGGCGATCTTGAGGACCTGGAAGCGGCAACACTGGACGATGTCAGATCGTTCTTTTACACCTACTACCGGCCTAACAATGCGGTCCTTGTTGTTGCCGGGGATTTTGATATTGCCGAGGCCAAGGGCTTTATTGAAAAACACTTCGCCGATATCCCGAGGGGTGACCCGATCCCCGAGGTGGATATTTCCGAGCCCCGCCAGGAGGCCGAAAAATTTGCCACCCGGGAAGACCCTTTTGCGCCCCAACCAGCATTGGCCTTTGGCTATCATATGCCGGAACGCGGGTCGCCAGAATATTTCGCAATGGGGCTTTTGGATTTAATCCTTCTGCAAGGTGAAGACAGCCGACTTTTCCAGAAGCTGGTCAAGGAAGAGGGTATCTCTTCCAGTGTATTTGGCGGCATTAATATGATTGGCAATATGTATAATTACTCGGGCCCAATGCTATGGGCCGCGGGGTTGATCCATAGCCCCGAACACACCCCGGAAGATATTATGGCCGCCGTTGATGAGGTTATAGAAGATGTCCGCGTTAATGGCGTTACCCAGGAAGAAATTGACCGGGCGATTCGTAAACTCCGCTCTGGTTTGTATGACACTGTGGGCTCATCCACCCGGTTTGGGCTGATTGATCTTTTGGCCAGCTTCGCGCTGTTTGATGACGATCCCTCGCGGATTAATAACCTGGAGGCCGATTTTGACCAGGTGAACCCTGAGCTAATAAAAAAGACCGTTGAAGAATATTTAAGATCAACCAACCGGACTGTCCTGCTTCGCGTACCAGCGCAAGCTGAAGAAGGAGAATAATCATGAGAAATTTTCAAAAAATACTAATCCTCCTTACCTTTGGTCTTTTTACAAACGTTGCGATCGCTCAGGAACTGCCCCCGCTGCCCGGTGAGCCCAAACCCTTTGAGCTTTCGACACCGACCACCATTCACCTGGATAACGGGCTTCAGGTTACCTTCGTTGAATTTGGCATTGTCCCTAAGGTAACCATCAGCATTGTGGTTGAGGTCGGCAATAAAAATGAAGGCGCTGATACCTGGCTTTCTGATCTGATGGCAGAATTAATGAAAGAGGGCACGACCAGCCGCTCTGCCTTTGATCTTGTAGTTGAGGCTGCGGACATGGGCGGCGGCCTGAATGTTGGTGTCGGCCAGGACCAGACTAGTGCCTCGATGGATGTTTTAAGCGATTACGGCGATGAAGCCATCCTTCTCATGGCCGATGTCTTGAGGAATCCCGCTTTTCCAGAGGCAGAACTTGATCGCATCAAGCAAAATTTTCTTAGAAACCTGAGTGTTTCTAGAACTCAGTCCAGAAGCATGGCCTCCGAAGCTTTTCTTGAGCTGCTTTATGGAGCGGATCATCCTTACGGCAATATTTTGCCCGATGATGGCCAGATTGAGGGTTATACCATGGGCCAGATCAGGGCGTTTTATGCCGCCAATTTTGGGGCCGCAAGAACGCGGATCTATGTTGTTGGTCAGTTTGACCAGGCCGCCGTGGAAGCCGCTATAAGGCAAGCTTTTGGGGACTGGGAAGCTGGGCCAGCCCCCCTTGACCTGGTGCCTTCCCCTCAGAGTTCGCTCAGGGTGAAACTGATTGATCGCCCAGGCTCTGAACAATCAACCATTTATCTTGGCCTTCCCGTGATCAATATTGATGACCCTGATTATATTGCCTTTCGGGTTATGCACACTATGTTGGGCGGCGCTTTTTCGTCCCGGATCACCAAAAATATCCGCGAAGATAAAGGCTATACCTATTCGCCGCGGGCCTCGATCGCCCGGCGCAAAGGCACCTCCTACTGGACCCAGGTGGCAGACGTCACCACGTCCGTGACCGGCCCGGCCCTGCATGAAATATTTTATGAAATCAGGAATCTCCAGGAAAATATTCCGCCAGCCTCAGAGGTTAATAAGGTGCAAAATTACCTGGCGGGGATTTTTGTCCTTCAAAACGGTTCCCGTGGTGGCATCATTGGCCAGCTCGCGGCCCTGAATTTGCAAGGGCTTGATGCTTCCTATCTGAACAGCTTTGTCAGTCGGGTTTTGGCCGTAGAAGATGCTCAGATGTCAGAGATTGCAGCTTCGCAACTACCGCTGGATCAAATGACGCTTGTGGTGGTTGGCGACTTATCATTGATCGAAGAACAAATCCGGGCCTTGCCAGAACTTGAAGGTGCTGAGTTTGTGGAATAGGGGTTAAAATCCCTCCTCACCAATAAGCGGCACGAAGGCGACCCCGCCGAGGTCTTCTTCGAAAAAGTCCTTTTCGCTCTTCCGGGTGATTTTCAGCAGCCTTTGGTACATCCTACTCCTGCCCACAGGGACCACCAGGCGGCCGCCAATTTTAAGCTGGTTTTTCAGGGTCTCGGGGACGTTGGGCCCAGCTGCGGTGGCGACAATGCTATCAAAGGGCGCTTCTTTCTCCAACCCCCTGGTGCCATCGCCCCGGGTGACATGAACATTTTTCCATGGTTTCAATTTCCCCCCGGCCTTATCGGCCAGTTTTTTATGGCGCTCGATGGTAAAAACTTCACCGGCAATTTCCCCCAGAATGGCGGCGGCATAGCCGGACCCGGTGCCGATCTCCAAAACCTTTTCCCCACCCTTCAGGTTCATTGCCTGGGTCATAAAGGCAACAATAAAAGGTTGTGAAATGGTCTGGCCTTCATCGATGGGAAGCGGGCGATCATCGTAGGCCATATCGCGCCATTTCGCAGGTATAAAGTCCTCGCGCTTTACCTTGGCCATGGCCATGAGCACGCTTTCATTATGAATGCCACGGGCCTTCAAATGGGCATCGATCATATTCTGGCGGTATCTGGCAAGGTCGGCCATTTTGTCAGGATATAGGCGTTTGGGAATTTGACAAACAATAATGTGTTTTGCGTTTTCGGCCCTCGGGCGTATTATGCCGGGCAATGAATTATGCGCCAAATATCAATTCTGAAAAAACCCGGACCCGCTCCGACAGAATTTCCAAAAAACCGGAGGTGTTCCAGTTCGGGCCTTTCCGATTTTCTACAGAAACGTCCGAGCTTTTAAAAAGCGGCAAGAAAATTCCCTTAAAGGTACAGTCCGCCAAGGTTTTAGGAATTTTAATTAAAAACCATGGCAAACTGGTTACCCGAAACCAGTTGATCAGGGATATTTGGCCCGACCGAACGGTCGAGTTTGATTTAAGTCTAAATTCATGTCTCAGGGATATCCGGCATGCCCTTGGGGAAAATCCTAAAGCTCCTAAGTTTATTGAAACCCTGCCCAAAAGAGGATACCGGTTTTTGGCTGAGGTCAGCCTGGTTACCCCTTACTTTCCGTTTTGGTTTAATACCCCCTTTTCCAGAGCCGCACTTGGGGTAAGTCTGGTATTTGCCATAGCGCTTTTTGTCGTGGGCACCCAAACCTCTGTTTTTAAATCCCCCCGGGCCAACCTTCCCGTGCCCGTTGCCGTACAAGAAGAAGCCCGCACCCTTGTTCTTGCAGGGGTGTCGGCTATTTATGATAAGGAAGTGCCCAAGACCCAAGAAGCTCTTGAATTTTTTAACCAGGCCATTGCTATCGACCCGACCTATACGGAAGCCTACCTGATGATCGCCGGAACACTTTTTTCCAGAGGGGATGCCGCCGACGGCGAAAAAATACTGGCCGCCCTTGAAAGTGTTATTGCTATCGATCCTTATAACCTTGAGGCGACGGGGATGAGGGGCAACCTAAAATGGACAATATTTCATGATTGGCAAGGCGCTAAGGAAAGCTTTCAAAGAGTACTGAGCATAGACCCCCAAAACGCTGGGGCTTATTTGGCGTTGGCCAGAATTTTTGCCCTTGAGGGGGATTTTGATACCAGCCTTTCACAAGTCGACCTGGCGTTATCCCTTAACACTATTAAATTGACCCAAAGTGGCAACGTTGGCTGGTATTATTATTTGGCTGGACGTTTTGAGGAAGGGCTAAAATTTTGCCAGGAGACCCGTGAGATCAACCCCGACGATGCTGGAACCCAACGTTGTTTTTTGAATAATTTAACCGCGCTTGGACGCGATCAAGAGGCAGCTCCGTTTGCTCTTTCCTATTTGGAAATTTCAGGGGCCGATCGGGCAGATTTGGATGCTCTAAAAACCGCGCCGGAAGATGAAATTCTTGATTATTTTTATTCGTTTGAAATGTCCCGCGGCGGGAATGAGAATTCACGGTTTGATCCGACCCAGATTTATCAGGCTATGGCGCTGACCAGTGAAGGCGATAAGGCCGGTGCCATTAAAGTTCTGAAGGGGGCCTATGAAGATCGGAATTTTTTCCTTCCTCTGATCGGAATTATCCCTGCTTTTGAGCCTTTAAAAGACGAAGAAGGATTTTTAACCTTGGCTAAAACCCTTAATTTACCTACCTCTTTCCAGAATTCATAAAAAATTCATTTGCGAATTTAAGGTCTCCACCTTTAGAGCTTTTCCAACCGAGGGCGGTTAATTGCCCTTAGGAAAATAAATTTTATGGAGATCAATTATGATCAATAAAAATGTCTTATCAGGGCTATTACTTTTTTCGATTTCAATTTTAATTGGGCCCTTTTTAATGGGACCCTTTGCCGATGAGCACCTGGGACCCGCGGGGATGAAGGTTTTTACGGAGGCTCGTGAGTTGCAAGGCGCTCTGGCAGGATTTGAGGAAGCAGGGGATGAGGTCGCAAAAGCTGGTGCTGTTGATCAGGTTGCAATTGCTGCCGGGAAAACCACAATTGAGCAGTTAAAATATGGCCAAGTTGAAAGCCGCTGGGGAAATTTTAAATTCTCCCACGCCCATGGCAACCTTCAGGGAATTTTAAACATTCTTATGGGTTTGGTTTTGGCCCAGCTGGCAATAGCGGTAAAATTTCGCGAGGTCATAAGCTGGCTTTTTATTGCTGGCTCCTGGGGCCACGCCGGATTTTTTATCGCCGGAAATTTCCTGATTACGGAAAATCGCGAGGTTGCCTTCTTTTTCCTGACCAATGCTAAATTTGGTGGTGGGCTTTTGATCCTCGGTCTTTGGTTAACGGCCATAGCCATGATCATGCATATGAGGGCACCCAAAAAGGCCTAAAAATCACCTCTTAAACTACCCTCCAACCCGCCCCCCTCCCCGGGGGCGGGTTTTCTTGAATGGTGGGAATTGGTGTTTAAGTGATTGATTTTTTTTCTAAAATCCGCTTGGGTTGCCTTGGCTTTTCGGAAAACCTGGCCCAGAGGGAATTTTATGAACAGTTCGGTCGCCGGCAAACTAGAAGTTTTCATGAAAAAGATCACCCGGAACAGCGCCGGGCAAACCGAGTTTCATTGCGCTGTTCAAGAGGTTGCTGAACAGATTTTCCCGTATATTGAAGACAAACCCATCTACCATGAAATGCGCATTATGGAGCGCCTGGCCGAGCCCGACCGGGTGTTCATGTTCCGGGTCTGTTGGGAAGATGACAGCGGGAATATTAGGGTCAACCGGGGCTATCGGGTGCAAAACAACAACGCAATTGGGCCCTATAAAGGCGGCATGCGCTTTCACCCCAGTGTCAACCTGTCGATCCTTAAATTTCTCGCTTTTGAGCAAACCTTCAAAAATTCGCTCACGGGGCTCCCGATGGGTGGGGGTAAGGGCGGATCGGACTTTGATCCCAAGGGCAAGTCCAACAAAGAGGTGATGCGCTTTTGCCAGGCTTTTATGACCGAGCTGTTTAACTACATCGGCCCTGATCAGGACGTGCCGGCTGGTGATATCGGCGTTGGCGCGCGCGAGATCGGTTATTTGTTCGGTCAGTATAAACGTCTGAAGCGCGAATTTACCGGGGTGCTGACCGGCAAGGGTCTGCAATTCGGCGGCAGCCACATCCGGGTTGAGGCCACCGGTTACGGCACGGTTTACTTTATGGAAGATATGCTGAAAGAGAAAAATGGTGGCTTGGAGGGTAAAACCTGTGTGATCTCAGGCTCGGGCAATGTTGCGCAATATGCCCTGGAAAAAGCCCTTCAACTGGGCGCCAAGGTTGTGACGTTGTCTGATTCCTCCGGCTTTGTCCATGACCCCGATGGCATTTCAGGGGAAGAGGTGGAATATATCAAGGACCTCAAAAATGTCCGGCGTGGGCGCATTTCGGAATATGCAAAGGAATTTGGCCATAAATTCTATGCCGGAAAAAAACCTTGGGGAATCCCTTGTGATTTGGCGTTCCCGTGTGCCACCCAAAATGAAATTTCGAAAAAAGATGCCGAGACCTTGGTCAAGAACGGTTGCACCGGGGTATCGGAGGGGGCCAACATGCCCACCAAGCTGGAGGGCATCAAGGTTTTCCAGAACGCCAAAATCTTGTTTGCCCCGTCAAAAGCCGCAAACGCTGGCGGGGTTGCGGTGTCAGGCCTTGAGATGAGCCAGAATGCTGCCCGCCTGACGTGGAAAGAAGAGGTGCTGCAAGAACAGCTTCGGACCATCATGAGCGAAATTCATGCAAATTGTGTCGAATACGGCTGGGAAAGCAAGGATTACGTCAACTACAATAAAGGCGCCAACATCGGCGGCTTTAAAAAAGTCGCCGATGCCATGCTCGCCTACGGGGTGGTATGAAAAAAGGGACCCGAAGGCCCCTTTTAACAAGGATACAGGTAATCAGGTTTCTCAGCTGGAGAATAACCAGGAAAACCTTATCCTTATGGAAAGTTCAATAAACTGGGAATTAAAACGGTCGTTATCGTTGGCCAAAAACATTTTTAATAAAAAAACCCTAATAACTTTTATGCGATACAACCATCGCGCTAAGTTCAACTACCATAAAGTTTGCGCCAAAGCTACAGAAAAATAGCCAAAATTTAAACTTTTTCGCGTATTTGGTGTTGTATAAATTTTTAAGTAAATTATGGAAAATTATTCAGCACCTGTGGTTTGGGAATGAGTTAATTTTCTATTCCGGGCAATTTTCATTCCCAGCCTATAGCCGCCGTAGGCAATTCCAAGCCAGATTAAGATATTGGCTCCCTTAATTTCACTTGCCCAAAACCCGGGCCAGGCTATGGCCCAGATAAAGTTCATCAGGGAATTGATGAAAAAG
>JAZFRG010000131.1:0-10751 GCA_036445535.1 Sphingomonadales bacterium | reverse complement strand
GTCAGGCTCATAACCTGAAGGTCGTAGGTTCAAATCCTACCCCCGCAACCAACTACAAAAGCCCTCATTCTCGAGGGCTTTTTTAGTTTATTTCATTAAATATTTTTGGCAAATTTCACGGCAATTTGAACCCTCACCATAGGCTTCAGCCACAGCTTTTTCCAAATAATGGTAGCTGCGGGCAGGGGTTTCTTTTATTTAAGAAAATGGCGACGGGGCAGGGGTGCGATTAGACAATAATATTGTTAGCGTCTACCTTATTATCTTTGTTTCATTCTTCTACTTTTTTTGCACCAAATAAAGACCGATTAAACGGGCCACAAGAATTGCGATATACATTTGCCCGGTTATGGCTTGAAGGATGGCAAGGTTTTTTGCCAAGGGTAAAACCGGCGTGATGTCACCATAACCAAGGGTCGTCTGGGTGACAAAACTAAAATAAAAAAATGTTTTTAGATTTTGGGTGATTTCTTCCCCACCGGGTCCGGCAATTATTTCCAACGGAAAGGAAAAGGAACTGCCATTAATAGCTGCCAGCAACATATAAATAACGGCGAACAAGGTACCAAAGAAGAAATAGATGCAGAGAGAACCGTAAATGATATTAGCATCTATTTTATTTGAGCGAAAAACGTGGCGCGCCATTTCTGCCAAGAGAATGATCAGAAACAACCCTGCAACAATTAAAAAAGCAAAACCATAAGAAGGTTCATCCACAAACCAAATGAAAGCACGAAGGACAGCGGCAAACAGGGCCAAACCGATTAAAAGTGTAAAAATTCTTTTATTTGCCTTTGCTGCATAGGCTCCAAAAATTAAAATCGAAAAAAAACTCAGATCAAAGATCCTGTTGGCCCAGAAATGCCCCTCAACAAGGCCAGGTAAAAGCATCAGAAAAACAAAACTGAGAAGGACCCCTTGATAGGGAACCTGGTTTTTTTTCAAAAAGGCCATACTTTTTATTTTATTCTTCTGCAGGCGAAGCCTGAACTGCTTCCTCCATCAACGGAATTAGTGAGGCCAGTCGGTACTGGGCAATGGCAATAAGCTTGTTTTCAATCTGGGTAAACTTGGCAACTTTTATGGGAGAAAGAACCTCAGCCATTTTTTCCCGGTATTCCATGCGGATTTCCAATCTTGCTTTTTCCACTGCAAAATATCTGGTAATTAAATCATCAGCGACTTCATTCGTCATGTTTTGATAGGTGGCCGCATAGTCATTAACGAGCTCGGTAGCTTGCTCTCCCAATTCGGAAAGTTCTGCCCGATAGGCATCATAAATTGGCCAAAAAACCTCATTTTCTTCCGATGAAAAGTCCAGCTCCTGAATAATAATAAACTTAATTTGTGCCCGGGCCAGGCTTTGCATGGCCTCAATTTCAGCATCGCTTTGTGAAAATGATTGGGTTGAAAAAGAAAAAGCCAAAAGCCCGGAAATGGCCAAAAGTTTTAATATTTTAAATATCATTAATCCCTCCTGTTTGTGTTGAAACCTGCCTGGTTACTCCTGAATGCAGGCTCCGAAGATTATTAATCCTTCGTCGCCTCTAGAACCGGAAACAGTCATGTGCCCGGTTTCTTCATCAACCAGGATGGTCCAACCAACGCCCTCTTCGCCACCCTGAATTATTGTTAAGCCCTCGAGGGTTTCAACCCGTTCAATCGGAGTGGCCAGGTCACCGCCATCGGGGCGTTTGCCGGTTACTTCCCCCTCAGGAATATTGATGGTAACAAAGTCGGGCAGGTTAACCATATCTGCCCCACCGGTTTCGCACCCCATGCGATACTGGCAACTCACGGCCTCCATAATGGCGCATTGGATTGTATCGTCGGCATTTAATGCGGTAGCGTAAGAAGAACTCGCAAAAAAACCAAGAACGGCAAGGGCAAAAATAGGTTTCTTATTAGTCATAATCTTTCTCCAATTAGCTTACGGTATATCCTTTGCCTGACATGCAAGCCCCGGTAGCACCATAATATTGGTTGTTAAGATAATCCAATTGCTGTTGATACTCAGCAATATCCCGCTCTTGTTGAGCAATGGCCTCATCCTGTGCGGCTTCCTGGCCGCGACGGTTCTGGCGCCGCTTCATGCCGCCTATCAGAGCACCGGTCGCAGCGCCTACTGCGGCACCTTTGCCTGCTTTACCACCAGAAACCCCACCAGCAACTGCCCCCACGGCAGCACCCCTGGCCGCGCCTTTTACCACCGACCCATCAGGGCCCGTTTCAACGGGGGGGATATAGCCCTGGGGTGGGGGGGGCGGATAAGCCGGATTATAATTGGTTTGAGTGGTTGCCCAGGCCTGGCATTCTGCAACATCCTTGGCCTGTTGTTCCTGGCTTTGGTCCTCTGCCGGGAAATAAAATTGACCCTGCTGGGCGATTGCAGGTGTCCCGACACCGAAGCAAACCAGCGCTAAAAGACTTAATTTGATTTCTTTTCGCATTCCATTCCTCCTCGTTTTCAATTTTTAAATTCCCTTTTCTTTTCCCGGTTGTTTGCAGCCGGAAATGAAAAACCTGCCGGTTATTTGTAACTAAAGAAAAGACAGATTTCTTGACATTTCCCGACACTAACAAAATTTTTTTAAATTTATTATTGAATTAAAGGGGCAATTTTCCTGTCGTAAAATGTCAAGAAACCACCCTTCCTAACTGTTATGTTTAAATCTAAATCTGTCGGAGGGATTATGAAATATTTTTCCAGGTTATTTTTTTTGATTACACTTTTAATCCCGGGATCGGCTTGGTTTGCCTATGGGCAGGTAGAGGAACAGGACGTCCAAAGTGCTTTGGAGGGGCCGATTTATGATTGGCCCCGTGAGTTTTTTGGCCCCAATGGAGAAAAGCTTGAAATTCATCAACCGCAAATTATTGAGTGGGAAAATTATGAACGGATTGATGCTATTTCGGCTGTGGCCTTTTATTTAACCGAGGATGCCACGCCATCACTTGGGGTTATAAAATTTTCTGCCCGGACTGATGCAGATCTTGATAACCGCGAAGTCTTGTTAACCGATTTTGAATTGCAAAGAGTAAATTTTTCTGATCTTGATGAAAAAATTACCGGGAAAATTTCTGCTGGCGTAGAAAAAATCCTGGCCAATGAAAAAGCGACCCTCATTTCTATGGACCGGGTACTTGCTGGCCTTCCGGGCAATCAGCCAAAGTTAAATTCGCTTGAAAACCAAATTAATCTGGAAGCCCCGTCAATATTTATTAGCCAGGAACTAGCCTACCTTGTGATGCTGGATGGTGAGCCAATCCTGCAGCAGATAGAGGACGGTGACCTCACCTTTGCGGTAAACACCAATTGGGATTTGTTTTATAAAAAAGAAAATGAAACTTTTTACATCCAGGTCGAAGATCTTTGGCTAGAGACCAAGGATTTGAAAGGTGATTGGCAGGTTACAGATAAATTGCCCGCAGATTTTTCGGCGCTTCCTGATGATGAAAACTGGGCCACCATCAAGGAAAATCTTGAGGTGGAACCCGTTGAAGGCGATATTCCAACTCTTTTTGTCAGCTACCAACCTGCCGAGCTTATCCTTTTTGAAGGGGAGCCTTTGTTGGAGGGGATTGAAGGCACCCAGTTGATGTGGGTAACAAACACCGACAGTGATATTCTGTTCTCTTTAGAGACCAACAATTATTATTTTCTGGTTTCTGGCCGCTGGTTTCGGACCCCTGATTTAAATAGCGGAGAATGGACCTTTGCCACCTCTGAATTGCCCCTGGATTTTCTCTCAATTCCTTTTGATCATCCAAGGGGACGAGTTAGGGTTGCTGTCCCCGGAACGTCTGAGGCCAATGAAGCAGTTTTCCTTGCCGGTGTTCCCCAAAAGGCCAAGATTAAAAGAAGCGAGGCCAAAATAGAAGTATCCTATGCAGGGGACCCTGATTTCCAACCCATTGTTGGGACCGCAATGTCCTATGCGGTGAATACTGAATCCAGTGTCATAAAGGTAAAAGACAACTACATGGCCGTAGAGGATGGCGTTTGGTTTACCTCCAAAAGCCCCTCGGGGCCTTGGGAAGTCTCGACCGAAGTTCCAGACGAGGTTTATACCATTCCCGCGGATTCGCCGATGCATAACACCACCTATGTTTATGTCTACGAATACAATACCGAATACGTTTATACCGGTTATACCTCTGGATACTGGGGGGTTTATATAGGCTTTGGGGCAGTAATGTATGGCGCAGGCTGGTACCATTCACCTTATTATTGGTACAATCCCTTCCGGCCTTATTACCCCTATTATTATGGCCGTTGGGCCAGCTATGGCTACCGGGCCTACTACAATCCCCATACCGGGACTTATGGTAGGGGCGGGTTTGTTTACGGCCCTTATGGAGGCTACGGGGCAGGGGCCCGCTATAATCCTAGAACCGGAACTTATGCCCGTGGCGCAGTGGCCTACGGCAATGGTTGGGCCGAAGGTTGGGCGCATGCCTATAATCCGTCCACCGGCCGCGAAGCCTTTACCTACCAGGGGGCGAATACCTATTCAAAATGGGGCACCAGTGCTGTCCGGGGCGAAAACGGCTGGGCCCAGACCGCCCGTTACCGGGATGCCGACCAGGGCGCTTTTGGCTATCGGACCTCGGAAGGGGGAAGAGGCGGGGTGGCCTATAAGGACGGTAATGTTTATGCCGGACGGGATGGCAATGTTTATAAGCGCGAAGAAGGCGGCGGTTGGCAAAAACACGACGGCAGCGGTTGGAACGATGTTAATATTCCCAATCGCTCTGATTTTGATAGTTCGGGGCTGAGGCAAAATTTTGATAACAATAATTTTGACACTAGCCGTCTACAAAATCGCCAGAATTCGGGTGAAGGAATTCTAAGTAATCGCTCAAACAGCGGCGATTGGACCCGGCCCAACAGCCAGAATACTAATCGGCAACTCAACAGGGATTCGCGGTCCCGCAATCAAGGGAACAGGCAAAATAGAAACCGCCAGGATTGGCAAAGAACCGGCCAATATAAAGGCTATGGCCAGAACCGCCAACGGACACGGTCTGGGGGCAGAAGAAGGTAATTAGATTTGATCGAATAAATGGTTTTCTAAAAACGATCAGGGGGCAAGGGGGGATATGTTAACCATTCGAACTTTCAAATTAATCCATGCGGTTTTGCTTTTCAGCGCCATTGCACTTTTTATGGTGTCCAAGAGTTTTGGGGCAGAACAAGGGGAAAACTTTGACCAGGAAAACACCAACCTTAGCAGCAATGAAGTTCCAAAAGCAGCCGATGCCCTAGGCCGGGCACACCCGCGGGGAGCGGTCATCGGTTTTTTAGCCGCGGCAGAAGCCAATGATTTTGAACTTGCCGCTCAATATCTGGACTTACGAAATATTTCCGATGAGGCGGCAAACCTCGGTGGCCCGGGACTGGCCAGGCGTCTCGACATTGTCATGCAGCGAAGTGGCTGGGTTGATGTCGATGGCCTGAGCGATCACCCGGAAGGGATGACCGGCGATAATCTGCCAAGTTACCGGGAAATGCTGACGCGCCTCCGGCGCGGCGACCAGGAATTTGTACTGTTATTGCAACGCGTGCCTGGGGGCGAAGGCCAGTTTGTCTGGAAAGTCTCCAATGCGACCGTCTCAAAAATCCCCGAACTTTATTCCGTGTTCGGCTATGGCGCAGGGATCGAGACAATTGCTGAACTGACCCCCGAGGGGTCCTTTTTCGGGGTGAGTCTGTTCAAATGGGTAATTATCCTTGGTGTCGGCCTTCTTTCAGCTCCGGTTTTATGGGGTATTGGCTGGATATTGGGCCGAAAACTGCCCATTAAAAACCCGGGCGTTAGGGAGCGCATAACCAAGTTTCTGACCCGACCACTAATGTTGCTTTTCGTCGTGATATTCATGCGCTGGACTTTTGAATATCTCGGGCTTGGGGTAAGTGGTCAAAAAATAACCGCCAGCTGGACCCTTATTACGATTGTGGCGGTCTGGGTTTTGATAGCTTTGGTAAGTCTTTTCCGTGATATTTTTTCCCTGAAGCTGGCTGCCAAGGGTCGTCCTGATGCGGTGGTACTGCTCAAGCCCCTTATGACCACAATCAAGACCATCATTATCATCCTCGCCTTCATGCTTTGGCTGGATAATATAGGCGTCAACATTACCACCCTTTTGGCCGGTCTTGGCGTCGGTGGGATTGCCATTGCACTGGCATTGCAGCGGCCAGCGGAAGATTTCCTGGCGGCCCTCGGCCTGTTTACCCAGCAGCAAGTCAAGGTTGGTGATTTTTGCCGGTTTGGCAACCAGGTAGGCACGATTGAGGAAATTGGCCTTAGAACAACCCGGCTAAGAACCCTGGCCAATACGGTGGTTGCCTTGCCCAATGCCCGCTTTGCCGCTGAATATATCGAAAATATTTCGGCCCGGGAAAAGATTCTTTATAACCCGACAATCCGGATCGACTATGAAACCTCTCGCAAGGTTTTGGAGGCGGTGCTGAAAAACATTCGCACCATGCTTGGCAAAGATGCCAACGTCGCCGAGGAAGGCTTAAGAGTGCGTTACCGGGAAATGTCCCTCTATTCCCATGACATAGAGATTTTCGCTTACATTGAGAAAACAGAATGGACTGAATTTCTTGAAATAACTGAATCCCTGAATTTGGATGTTCTTGATGCAGTTGAAAAAGCAAATGCCAAATTGGCAGTCCCTATTCAAAAGATAAAAATGGAGTCTTCAAAGCTCAAATAACGTCATTCAATAAAATGAATTCTATGGACTAATCATCAGCTACCTGGCTTGGATTTTTTTGTTCGGAAGCCACTTTTCCAAAACTTTCAAGTATCCCGATGATTTTTTCATTTTATTTCTCCCCTAGGTTTTTCAGCTGTTGCCTGAAAAGGTCTAAATTCCTGAATTTTCTAACTGTTTGGGTGTGTCAATTTTTATTCTTAGATTTTTCAAGGAGATGAAGGAAGAAAATTTTTATTTTTGTTTAAATAAAATTTAATTAAAAATTTAGCTTTTGTCGGGAAATGTCAAGAAAGGTCTTTTTAAATTTATTACAAGTATCCGGTTGGTCGCTGATTTTTGGTTTCGGCCAATAGCAAAAAATTTAGGGAGGGGACTATGAAAACCTTATTGAAAACAACTGTTGCGGCCACTGAATTGTTCGCTGGCGGCGCACGGAAATTATTTCTGGCATTCATTATTCTGGTTGTGCCGGGAATTTTTAGTCAGGCTTATGCTCAGGATCAAGATGAGAAGCCCAATATCCTAATCATTTGGGGTGATGATGTCGGGCAAAGCAATATCAGCGCCTATACCATGGGGTTGGTGGGCTACCGGACCCCCAATATTGATCGGATCGCAAATGAGGGGATGATTTTTACCGACTATTACGCCGAACAATCGTGTACCGCGGGACGGTCTTCTTTCATTACCGGGCAAAGCGTCTATCGCACCGGGCTTTCCAAGGTTGGCCTGCCCGGCGCCGATGAGGGAATGCACCCGGCCGACCCGACCATCGCTGGCTTATTGAAGGCCTATGGCTATGTTACCGGCCAATTCGGTAAAAACCATTTGGGTGATCAGGACGTACATTTTCCGACAAACCACGGGTTTGATGAATTTTTTGGCAACCTCTATCACCTCAATGCCGAGGAAGAGCCTGAGAACGAGGATTATCCGGACCCTGAAAAATATCCAAATTTCAAGGATCGGTTTGGCCCCCGCGGTGTGATCCATTCCTATTCTGATGGCCGCATCGAGGACACGGGCCCGTTGACCAAAAAACGCATGGAAACCGTGGATGATGAAAGTCTCGCCCTGGCGCTTCAGTTTATAAGAAACGCGGTTGAGGCTGGCCAACCATTTTTTGTCTGGTGGAATGGCACCCGGATGCATTTTCGCACCCATGTAAAGGATGAGCTCAGGGGTATTTCCGGCCAGGACGAATATGCTGATGGGATGGTCGAACATGACATGCATGTCGGACAGTTTCTCGAACTGCTTGATGAGCTTGACATCGCCGATAACACCATCGTCTTTTATTCAACAGACAACGGCCCCCACATGAACACCTGGCCCGATGCCGGTTGGTCGCCCTTCCACGGTGAAAAGAACACCAACTGGGAAGGTGGTTTCCGGGTTCCGGCAATGGTGCGCTGGCCAGGCCGGATTGAAGCAAGTTCGGTCTCCAATGCTATCATGCATCACATGGACTGGCTGCCGACATTTCTGGCTGCTGCCGGTACCGATGACATCAAAGAGCGTTTGCTGGAGGGCGGTGTCAAATCTATCGGCCGCGAATATAATGTCCACCTTGATGGTTACAATTTCCTGCCGTACCTGACCGGACAAACGGACGAAAGTCCACGCCGCGAAATCTTCTACTTCTCGGACACCGGTGAGCTGACGGCGTTGCGCTATGACGATTGGAAGCTGATTTTCATGGAGCAGGAAGAAGCAGATACCCTGCGGGCCTGGATCGAGCCATGGACGCCACTCCGCGTTCCGCTATTGTTTAACCTGCGTCGGGACCCTTATGAACGCGCTTACGAGACTTCAAATACCTACTATGACTGGATGATTGATCGGATTTTCCTGTTGGTACCGGCACAAGTTTATGTTGGCAATTTCCTGCAAACCTTCCAAGAATTTCCGCCCCGGCAGAAAGCAGCATCTTTCGGCATCGACCAGGTCATGGAAAAGCTTGAAGACCCTGGCGCGCAATGACGGACTAAAATTTTTGAGAACGGGGGGAGTACAATGCTTCCCCCTTCTTTCTCTTGGAGGGGAGAAATGAAAAAGAATTTACTTACTTTGTGCTTCGTTTTAATTTTTACAGGCTGTACGCCTGTTGAATCTGATGACCCACTGTCATCTTGGAACGAAGGGCCTGCCAAAGAAGCCATCCTCCAGTTTGTTACCGAGGTGACCACTGAGGGCGGAGCTAATTTTGTGCCGGTGCCTGAGCGCATTGCGGTTTTTGATAACGACGGCACTCTGTGGGCCGAACAGCCCATGTATGTCCAGCTGGTGTTTGCGCTTGATCGTGTATGGGCGCTGGCCCCCGAGCACCCGGAATGGAAGGATGAACAGCCCTTCAAGGCGGTGCTGGAAGGTGATATGGAAACCCTTCTGGCGGGCGGGGAACACGCCCTGCTTAACCTCGTTATGGCTACCCACGCCGGCACCACCCAGAAAGAATTCGCACAAATCGTCAAGGACTGGCTGGCCACCGCCCGGCACCCGAAAACCGGCCAGCCTTATACCGAGATGGTCTACCAGCCAATGTTAGAGCTTTTGGCCTATTTTCGCGCCAATGGTTTCAAGACCTACATCATCTCCGGCGGCGGCATCGAGTTCATGCGCCCCTGGACCGAAAGTGTTTATGGCATCCCGCCCGAGCAGGTGGTCGGCAGCAGCATCAAGACCAGGTTTGAAATGCGTGGGAGCGAGCCGGTGCTGGTTCGCCTTCCAGAGCTCAATTTCCTTGATGACAAAGACGAAAAGCCAGTTGCTATCAACCAGCATATCGGGCGCAGACCAATAGCCGCCTTTGGAAACTCCGATGGTGATTTGCAAATGCTCCAGTGGGTGGCAGCCGGGGATGGCCCGCGTTTTGCACTTTATGTTCATCACACCGATGGCGACCGGGAATGGGCCTATGACAAAGATTCCGACATCGGCCGCCTCGCCAAGGGTCTCGAAGAGGCCGCGGCTAACGGCTGGACTGTCGTTGATATGAAAGAAGACTGGAAAGTCATCTTCCCAAACAACTAGGAGAACAATGATGAAAAATTTACTGAAAACAACCGTTGCGGCGGCTGCTTTACTCGCCGCCGGGACTTTGAACGTCGGGGCTGAAGAAACAGTCCTGCTTTGGGGCGATACCCATTTACATACCAAAAATTCGCCTGATGCTTATTTATTGCAGAACCGAAGTGCAACCCCTGATGATTCCTACAAATATGCAAAAGGTTTGCCGGTCATCCACCCCTATCACAAGGCCCGCATTCAAATTGGGACACCACTTGATTTCCTGGTCGTGACTGATCATGCCGAGTATATGGGTGTCATCCCCAGAATTGTTGATGGCGACCCCTTACTGCTTCAGACCGAAACAGGCCAGCGCTATAATAAGATGGCTGCTGAGGGAAAAATACTTGAGGTTTTTGGTGAAGTTATTGAAGACGCCAACACCCAGGTCGCTAATCCTGATCTTAATTCAGAAGAAATAAACCGGACGGTTTGGAGTGAAATTGTTGAGGCTGCTGAGCGGCATAACGACCCTGGAAAATTTACAGCTTTCATTGGTTGGGAATGGTCTTCGATCCCTAATGGGGCGAACCTTCATCGCATCATTTTCATGCCTGAAGGCAAAAGTGTGGCTGACCAGTTTTTGCCTTATACATTGTTTGACAGCAGCAAACCTGAGGATTTTTGGGACTGGCTTACCGAAACATCAGAAGCAACCGGGGCAAGCTTTGTTGCCATTCCCCATAATAGTAATATTTCCAAGGGCTTGATGTTCCCAACTGCTGACAGTGAGGGCCGTCCCATAGATGCTCAATATGCCCGGACCCGCATGCGCTGGGAGCCGGTGGTTGAAATAGCCCAGATTAAAGGCGATTCTGAAACCCACCCGGCGCTATCGCCTAATGATGAATTCGCAGACTTTGAAACCTACGAGCATATCATCGGCTCCGGGGAATTTGCAGGAACGGCTGAGGCCGATGCCGGAGACTACATCAGGTCAGCTTTGCTGTGGG
>JAZFRG010000130.1:0-9928 GCA_036445535.1 Sphingomonadales bacterium | reverse complement strand
AAGCCAGTTAAAAAGCGCAGTCCTGGCACCGCCAATATGTAAAAAGCCGGTCGGCGAGGGGGCAAAGCGGGTGATGACTGGTTTATTCATAAATATTGTCTCTTTCGCGCCGCTTCTAGCACAAGGGCAGGGGGTTTATAAAGAACTTACAGCGGGGTTTAGGTAATATTTCTGTACCCCGGCTTTTCCCCGGTGCTAAGCTTTCCAGGCAGCTTATTACTTGGATGGGGTTTGGTGACAAAAGGTTTCAATTTTAAAGAGATTAAAAGCCACTTTGGGGACGAAAACCGAAGCTTGTTTTTCTGGGCTGCGGTCCTTTACGGCTCTGGTATAGGGCTATATTTCCTGATGCCGGTTGAACCGCCAATTTGGCCTTCGCTGGTAATTGGCGCGGTGCTCCTGTTTTTTCTGGGCTGGTTTAAAGACAACCATCTTCTAAACCAGATTTTAAGGGGGGTCCTTATATTCACCGCCGGTTTCGCCCTGGCAACCATCAGGACAGCCATGATTGATACTAAAGCCTTGGAGCGCGAAACCAGGCCGATAGCGCTGGAGGGCTCGGTCGAGCTGGTCGAGGATCGACTTGAGCGGGGCCTCAGGCTTACCCTAAAGAACCTGAAATTTGAGGAAAACAGCGCTGCCATGCCTGAGCGGATCAGGATCACGATCCGGACTTCCCACCCGGATCTTCGCCCGGGAATGATCATAAAAACCAAAGCCATTTTAATGCCGCTGCCGGAACCGGTCATCCCCGGCGGCTATGATTTTGCCCGCCAATTATGGTTCGATGGCTACGGGGCGGTTGGTTTTGCTGTGGCCGGGGTTGAGGTCATAGAGAACCCGAAGACGACCTTGCAGGAAAAGATCGAAGGCGTGCGCCAAAGTTTATTTGAACGCATCACAAGGGCCGCCCCAGGCCCAGCAGGTGCAGTTGCAGCGGCACTTATAACCGGGATCAGGGATGATATCCCCGAAACCGTTTCCGAGGATATGCGCATTGCTGGCCTGGCACATCTGCTGGCAATCTCAGGCCTGCATATGGCGCTTGTTACCGGCTTTCTGTTCATCGCGCTGCAAAGCCTGATGGCGCTAATTCCTAAACTTGCGCTTCGTTTCCAGATTAAAAAATTTGCCGCGGTTGGGGCTTTTTTGGGAGCCGCAGGGTATTTGGTGCTCAGCGGGGCCAGCCTTTCCACGCAGCGGGCCTTTATCATGGTCGCGATTGTGCTTTTGGCGGTTCTGGTTGACCGCCGTGCTATTTCGATGCGCCTGGTTGCCATCGCCGCCATTGTCGTTTTAACGCTAAGCCCCGAAGCCCTTTTGCACCCCAGTTTTCAAATGTCCTTTGCCGCCGTAACCGGGCTGGTCGCTGGATACGGATGGCTTAAACCCTGGTTTAGCAAAATCTACCAAGCCCACCCCGGCGTGGTAGGAAAATCCCGGCTTTATGTTTTGGGGATTGTGATATCCACCTTGATAGCAGAGGTGACCATTGGACCCATCGCGCTTTACCATTTCGGCCGATTTGCACTTTATGGTCTTTTGGGGAATCTTCTTGCGGGGCCGATCATGGGGTTTTTGGTGATGCCTCTTGGCCTTTTGGGGCTGGCTCTTATTCCCCTTGGCCTTGATAGTTACCTTTGGCAGGCGATGGCCTTTTCTATGGGGCTAATTCTGGATATTGCCCATTTCACTGCCGGACTTCCCAGCGCTGATTTCATGATCCCCAAAATTCCAGCCACCGCGTTGGTTATGCTTGTTTTTGCCGGGCTTTGGCTAACCCTTTGGGCAAGTACCCTAATTAAACGTTTTGCTATTTTGCCCTTGCTGGCAGGGCTATTCCTCTATGCCATTTATGACCTGCCGGATGTTGTGATTGATCGGGACGGTGCCCTCATTACATTGAAAGCCGGGGATGGAGATTATTATTTTAACACGCTTCGGAGGGCTTCATTTTCGAGAGAAAACTGGCAACGCACTTTTGGCCAAAAAGAAGCTTTGGGATTTGATGACTTTCCCGATGCCGGGCCGATTAATCTGTCCTGTGATACCATTGGCTGTCTTTATAAGTGGGGAAAGGGGAGCCTGGCCATCATTAGTGATCCAGCCGGATTTGCCGTTGATTGCCTCAAATCTGATATTATTTTGACCAACCAATACGCCCCGTTCCCTTGCAAGGACAAAAAGCTGGTGATTGACCGCACCGCGCTAAGGCGAGGGGGTGCCCACGCGATTTGGCTGGAGGAGGATGTTATTAGGATTTTATCAGCCAGCGAGGTAAGGGGCGTGCGCCCTTGGACAAACGCCCATTAATAGCGGCGCAACAGGCCGACAAGCTTGCCTTGTATCTGAACCCGGTCAGCAGGCAAGATTTGGGTAGAATGATCAGGGTTTGCCGGTTTAAGCGCCACCTGGTGGCCGCGTTTATGGAGGGTCTTCAAGGTCGCTTCCTGACCATCGACAAGGGCGACGACAACATCGCCGTTCTCGGCCACCTCAGTCTTTTTAATGAGCACGGTATCGCCGTCTATAATTCCCAACTCGACCATCGAATCACCGGAAATTTCCAGGGCATAATGATCGCCCTTGCCAAGCATAGAAGGCGGGATAGAAATGTTTTCATGAACATTTTCAAGCGCTTCAATGGGGGTTCCCGCAGCGATTCTGCCATGAAGCGGAATGGTAAATTCATCTGAGCTGGGTGCAGGTTTTTCCTTGCCAAAGGCTCCGCTAACAACATTCCCACCAAGCTCGCCGCCCGGGGTTAGTGCCTCAGGAAGCCGCAGAATTTCTATCGCCCGGGCGCGGTTGGGCAGGCGCTTTAAAAAGCCGCGTTCTTCAAGCGCATTTACAAGCCTGTGGATCCCCGATTTGGAATGAAGCCCAAGGGCATCTTTCATTTCATCGTAGGAGGGGGGAATGCCTTCTTTTTGCAGGCGGCCGTGGATAAACAGCAAAAGATCGCGTTGTTTCTTGGTTAGCATGGTAAAATTCCGTTCAGGTTTGTTTCACCTATGTTCCCTTATTGTTCCTTCTTTGTCAAGGCCTCACAATTCCGGCCCCGGAAATCCGGTTTTGTTCTATAGGGTCCGGACTCACTAATTTGGTCACCTTCATTTTGGAAAGGAAGACCAAGAGCAAGGAAATCGGCGCAGACAAGGGTGGGGCCCTTTTCAAGCCGGATTGACACCGCCCTTGGTTTTCCTTTCCGCATCCTGTGGACGGGGCGCATTTTGCCGGGGAAGGCGTCGACAAATCTTGAAATATTCCCGATATTTCTTCGACCTGCCTTCTGTTCCCTGCCAAAATTCGGTCCCGCTGAAGGGATCATATTAAGGAGTTCGGACCCTAAAAGGAAGTAAGGGGCAGGACTTCGACGACATCTCCAACCCGCGCCGCTTCCTGAAAGGGTTGCCGGCGAATAAGCGCATGGGAAACCTGAAGGGTGGACATCCTGGAGCTGTCCTGACGGGGATGGGGGGTGGCAATAAAGCTTGCGGATTCTTCAGCAAAGGAAAGCGAGGCTAATAAAAACAACTCGCGATCACCGGTTTTAGGAATGTCGGCCCCAGCCCTGGCAAGGAAGGTGTGCGGTTGGGGTTTAGCTTGGCCTTGCAGGGCCCTTAAGGTGGGCAATACAAACAAAAACGCCGTAACGTAGGCGGAATTGGGGTTTCCGGGCAGGCCAAAGACTGGTTTCCCCGCTAATTCGCCAAACATTAGGGGTTTACCGGGCTTCATGGCTATTTTCCAAAAATCCATGGTCCCGCCCGCTGCCTCAAAGGCTTCCAAAACATAATCATAATCGCCCACCGAAGCGCCGCCCAGGGTTACGATCAGGTCCGCCGAACTTGCGGCCTGAAAAGCGTCCCTGATGGCCCCCAGGTCATCGCCAACGATCTCTGCGCTAATGACATCCGCGCCCACGGTTTGCACCAGGGCGGACAGGGCAGGGGTGTTGGAATTTATGACACTGCCGGGGGTAAGCTTGCCCCCTGGGCTTACAAGTTCGTCGCCATTGGCGATAAGGGCTATGGTTGGGCGTCTGAAAACTTTTATTTTCCCATGGTTTCCGGCAGAAATCAGTGAAATATCACGCTCATTCAAGGGTTTTCCGGCTTCAACCAGAAGATCACCCGATGCGAAATCCATCCCGGCCTTACGGATATTCCGGCCTTTTTCCGGGGCCTTAAGGATGGAAACGGTGGTATCTTTACGCGCGGTATTTTCCTGAATAACCACCGTATCTGCCCCCTTTGGAACGATACCGCCGGTGAAAATCCGAACGCACTGGTTCTTGCCAACGCTTCCGGCGAAAGGGCTGCCAGCAGGAACTTCGCCAATTATCTCAAGAGTTTTAGGCAACGGGCTGAGATCCCCATGGATCAAAGCATAGCCATCCATGGCGGAACTGTCATCGGCAGGGGTGGTGCGTTCGGCCTTAATATCTTCAGCCAGCGTTCGGCCTAAGCCACCGGTAATTGGAATTTCTTCTGAATTTAAGGGTTTTATGTCCTTTAAAATCCGTGACCAGGCTTCGTCAACGCTAATCATTTTACTTTAATTCTTTCTTATAAGTGCCTGATTTTCCTCCAGTTTTCTCCAATAAGAAAATATCAGTAATGGTACACCCCTTATCCAATCCCTTGACCATGTCGTAAAGCGTTAAGGCGGCGACAGATACTGCGGTAAGGGCCTCCATTTCGACGCCGGTTTTGGCTTCGGTAGAGGCTTTTGCGGTAATTTGGATGGCGGAACCTTTGATTTCAAACTCCACGGTAACCGCGCTTAAGGGGATTTGGTGGCACAGCGGGATCAACTCAGGGGTCTTTTTAGCAGCCGTAATGCCGGCAATCCGGGCGGTGGCAAAAACATCCCCCTTGGGCACCGTTTTGTCCTGAATGGCGCTTAAAACTGGCGGGGCCAGATTAACCGTTGCGCAGGCAATTGCGGTCCTTTTGGTGACATTTTTGCCGGAAACATCAACCATGTTGGCTTCGCCGTCTTCCCCGATATGCGTCAGTTTGGAGATAATCCACCTCAATAAAAATTGTGCAGCTATTTTGCGCGTTTAAGAAAGTTTTGCAAGAGGGCGTGACCATGCTCGCTCAATAAACTTTCAGGATGGAATTGAACCCCGAAAATAGCCAATTCCTTGTGTTCCAGCCCCATGATCACCCCTTCCCTGGTTTTTGCTGTAATTTTAAGGGTATTGGGAAAACTTTGGATCTCAAGCGTCAACGAATGATAGCGGGTGGCAGTAAAGGGGGAGGGGATTTTATCAAAAAGCCCTTTTCCGCCGTGAAATATTTTACTGGTCCTGCCGTGCATTAAAGTCGGGGCCTGAACCACTTTTCCGCCAAAAACCTGGCCGATCGCCTGGTGCCCCAGGCAAACCCCCAAAAGGGGAATTTTTCCCGCAAATTCTTCGATGACCGTCAAGCTCAAACCCGCTTCGGTAGGGGTTTTTGGGCCGGGTGAGATAATTATGCTCTGGGGTTTCATATCCCGAATTTTGGCCACCGAAATCTGGTCATTCAGGACGACTTTCACCTCCGCCCCCAGTTCCTGAAGATAGTGAACCAGGTTGTAGGTGAAGCTGTCGTAATTATCGATCATCAGGTGCATGCCCCTCCATAGCCTTAAAGTCTTGAGCCCTGCAAGAAGGGAAAAGGGTTTTGCGCCCAAAACCGCTTTGATGTAAAAGGGGGAATGCCCGAGAACCGCAGACGCAGGATAATCAAACCCTACGATCCTTTTGAAGGGGAAGAAGGCCAGGAACTTTATGACGAGATTAAGGGACCGCTTCTAGAGCGAAAAATTTATGTCCCAATGTCGCTAATACTTGGGGGGTTTTTCGCCATTATCGTAATGTCGATTTCGCTCACCTACATTGTTATTAGCTGGTCTGGCGATACCCTTGAATTGGAAGAAAATGGCAGGTTGGTTGCCCTTAGGGAGGCCGCCGCAGAGACTACGCTGGATTTTCGCGAAAGCCCCAGCGCCAGGCCTTTAGCGGTTGAGCGCCCCCAAGCAGCGGTCGATGTTGGCGGGTTTCGTCAAACCCTGCCTAACGTTCGTATTTCAGGAATTGAAACCCCCGAGCGCCAGTTTCAACGCCAGGCCACAAGCCGGAGCCTTCCCCCGGTTGTTGATTTATCTCAGGTCGGGTCGGCGCCTTCCCCTGCGGCAAGCATTGTCCAAGCTGCCATCCCCCCACCCCGACGCCAGGCCGCCTCTTTCGAGCGGGCTTTGCGGATTGCCCCGCCAAGCGTTAATTTAACCCCCGGCAGTTTTACCAGGGACTTTGAAACAACTTTGGTTCCAAAAACCACCCAAAAGCTTATGATGCGCCGCTTTGCCAAGGCCACCAGCTTTCCGGAACCAACCGGGGCGGTTAACCCCCTGACGATTCCGGCTACTGGCCGGGGCCTAGCTGAAAAAAACCGCGAATTTTCCCGGGCCAATGGGACCACAGAGCCCGTTTCAGATATGGCGGAAACCAGACAGGCAGGGACCGGCCTTTCCAACCCGGCAATTTCACCGTTGGCGGAAAGCGGCAGAAATATTGGCCGGCCTTTGGGCTCATCTAACCCGGTCGTTGATTTAAACGTTGCAGGGGATCCCACCCCGAGGGCGGTGGCAGAAGGCCAACCAACCGACCAAAAATTACTTAGGCGGCGTTTTGCCAAAGCAACGGCTTTGCCTGAGGCTGAAGGGGGCAACAATCCTTTAACAATCCCGCTTGAAGGGGGCCAGGTTTCAACCCGTTCACGGACCTTTAGCCGGGCTTTGGGTTTGGCAGCACCCACTACCGATTTGGTTCTTTCTGCCAGCATTTTACCCGGGACGTTGGGCCCAGCAGTGGTTCCCAATCAAAAATTAATGTCCCGGCGCTATGCCAAAACAACCAGTATTCCTGAACGACTTCCGTTCCCAGATCCGATTGAAAATACCCCGGTGCCTGACCCCGTAATCCGGGATAATAGCATTTTCCGGAGCCAGGATCTGGAACCCTGGCAAAGGTATGCCGCCAGTGTTCCCATGGGCATTGAGGGGCAGGGCAGGATTGTGATCATCATTGATGATATGGGTAATAATTCCAATATGGCCGCCCGCCTGGCTGAACTGGAGGGACCCTTAAATTTTGCCTTTTTTGCCTTACGCCCCCAACCTTTCCCGCCAAACTTCGAATATTCGCAGCCGCGGCCATGAACTGCTGGTCCATATGCCGATGGAGCCAACCGGAAATGAAAACCCAGGCCCCAGAGCCCTGACCACCCAGCTTAACGACGCTGAACTTTTGGAGACCCTGGAATGGAACCTAACCCGCTTTGAAGGATTTGTAGGCATTAACAATCACATGGGCAGTCGTTTTACTGCCGATGGGCGGCGCATGGAAATTATAATGAAAAGCTTGAAAGAGCGCGGCCTTTTATTTCTGGATTCGGTGACCACCAACTCATCTAAAGGGCCCGCTTTAGCCAGGTCCTATGATATTCCCTGGGCGGGCAGGGATATTTTTATAGATAACGAAGTCGATGAAAGAGCGATTTTAAATCAGCTAAGGAAAGTTGAGCAGGTTGCGGGCGATAAGGGCATTGCCATTGCCATCGGCCATCCCCACAGCGCCACTTATCGGGCTTTAAAGGCCTGGATACCAACCCTGAAAGGCAAGGGGTTGGTACTGGTGCCGTTGTCCTCGGTGGTTAGAACCAATGAACCCCTTAAGTTGGTAGGCGGTAGCCGGGATTGAGTTCAAACTGGTTTTATTGACCGGAGAAAACGCCTGATTGTTGCTGGAAATCCGGGTCAAACATGCCTTCAAGCAATTCTTCATTTATTTCAATATTAAGATCGTTTTGAAGGTTTTTCTGAAACTGGTTAAAAATGTCGTTTTTCAGCTCGACCGAAAGCCTGGCTAAAAGGGACTGGTATTCAAAATTTAGATCATCGGGTAATTGCTCGGTAACCTCCAGAACCTTTAAAAGAATATAGCCTGTGCCTCTGGCATCCTGTTCGATCCCGACTTCGCCCAGTTTCAGACTAAACATCAGGGAAGCAAGCTCTCTTGAAAGATCCTGCTGGGTATAGACCCGGTCCCGAACATAGCGCTCGGTTTCAAAGCTTATTCCACCAAACCGGCTGGCAATGGATTGCAGGCTTTCACCGCCCTCGGCCGCGCTTAGCGCCTGGCGGGCAATTTGGCTTAATAATTTTACGCTTTCTTCTTGAATCCAGGTCTGTCTAACCCGGTCTTTGACCTCTTCAAAAGGCAGCTCAACCGGCTCGGTAATACTATTGATCCGGATCAGATAAAAATCATCTCCCTGGGGGTTTTGAAGAAACTCCAATTCGTCATCCGGATGAAGCCCAAAGACCTGCTGAAGATAAGGAAAAATTTCAATGTTGGAAATTATAGTTCCCTCAGGGGTTTGTCCTTGTGGGCTAACGGCCGGGATATGGACGGCGGAAAATCCTACTATTTCAGCAATCTCTTCCAAAGAAGCCCCGGCGACAATTTCATCGTCAACAACCTGGGCGGCATTATAAAGTCCCTCAATGCCCATTTCCGCAGCCAGGGTTTCAGAAAGGTCACCCCTGACTTCCTCAAGGGTTTTTTCAGACCCGGGAATTTCTTCACTGATGCGAAAAATTTGCCAGGAAACCAGGGTTTCCAGGGGTGCGGTTACGCCGCCAATTTCGGCTTTAAAAACGGCATCGGCCGCACGCTCGCTATAATCTTTTATCAACTCGGTATAGGAAGAGGGCACCCCTAAAAGTTCCTCTTCGGTTAATCCTGTTAATTCAGCAGAAACCGCAGCAAAGTCTTCGCCGGCATTTACCCGCTCAACAAGTTCATTGCCCTGGTCCTCGGTTCTTAAAATCACCACATGGAAAGCGCGCCGGTCGGGAATAACAAATTCATTAAAACGGCGATCATATTCGGCTTGCAATTCCTCTTCCGTAAAATCGTCCGTCCTGGCAAAATCGGTGGGGCCCAAAATCAGGTAAGATATGTCGCGGTATTCGGGGGTACTGTAATTGGTTTTGCTAAGCTCATAAAACGCCAAGAGTTCGTCCTCGGTAGGGTTCGGCGAAGTGGTGACCGCCGTTGCCGGGATGGTTGCCATTTCTGCTTTGCGGCTTTCTTTCCTATAGGAAAACAGGGTGTCCTGCAAAATCGCCGGCACCAGGGCGGTTTCGGTAATACCTTCAACCAGTTGCTGGCGGGCAATGTCAATCCGGACCCGGCCTTCAAAATCGCTTTTGGTCCAGCCGCGGTTGGTCAGGGCCTGTTCATAGGCAGTGGTGGTAAACTTTCCAGTCAGGTCGAAAAAAAACTCCATTTGCCTGACCCAAATGCGAACCTCTTCATCGGACCCCAAAAGTCCCAAATTTTTTGCTTCTTCATCCAGGGCAGCGTTTAAAATCAATTGGCTTAAAACCTGGCGGTGGACGCCGGCCTGCAAGGCCTGTTGGTTCGTTACGGTGGGTCCATACTGTTCACGGATCCGGGTCATCTCGCCGTCAAAGGCATCCCGAACATCGATCACTGAAATTTCCTGGCTGCCAACGGTGGCAACGATTGCCCCCGACTGGCCAATGCCGCCCCCGGCACCCCACAAGGCAAAGCTTGCAATCAGCAGCACCAAAAGCCCAAACATAATCGTTGAGCCTAAACTTTTTCTAATTTTTTGAAGCATGAACTGTCCTTAAATTTAGCGCATTGTGAACCCTTATGTAATGAAGTCAGGGGTTTAGGGCAAGCATTCATAGACAAAAAGTAACTTGGCCTTGTGTTCTTTTTAAAAGCTGATAATTACGGGGGGAAAGAGGTGTAAACATGAAGCCACTAATCGCCGGAAACTGGAAAATGAATGGGCTTTTGGAAAGCCGTAAGGAAATTGGCCAACTGGTTGATAAC
>JAZFRG010000129.1:0-3382 GCA_036445535.1 Sphingomonadales bacterium | reverse complement strand
CAAAAATGATGGGGGGGTATCCCAGGTGGTTAGAATATGTAGACGGGAAATTTGAGGTAAAAAAAGGAGCCACCAAAGTAGTAAAAAACATATTTGAAATGGCCAGGATTGGAATGGGGGCAAATTCCATTGCCTCTAGGTTAAACGCCCATTCTATCCCAACCTTAACCGGTCTTCCGACGTGGCAGGCCGGAACTGTTCTTTATTATTTAAGAAACCCCGGGGTTGCCGGACGATATGTACCAAGGACAAAAGAAATTATTGATGGAAAAGAGGTTGTAAAATTAAGCCCTCCTATAAATAATTTTTATCCCCGAATAATTAGCGAAAAAACCTGGGATTTAGTCCAAAAAGAAATTGATGTTAGGGCAAAAAAGAGTCCAGCATTTTGGAATGGAGACCGCAACCACACCAAAAACATCTTTGGTAAAATAAACTGCTGCGAATTCTGTGGGAGTTTAATGGCCCGGAGGACAAAAAATCTTATGATTTCCCCGATAAAGGTGACGCACCCTTATTTAATTTGTTCCCCCCGGTACGGACCAAGTGAATGCGATTATGGGCCGGTTCTCTACTACCCCATTCATAACGCCTTCCTTAACAAGGGCGCCCAAATGATGGATGACCATTTTGAAGCCCTTCTCCAAAAAGAAGAGGCGGAAGGGTTGGACCTGGATAATATAGAAAGGGCTTTGCTGATTCCGAAAATGGATAATGTAAAAACCCTTTTAGCCCAAACCGAACCGGATAGGGGAAACCTTAAAAAGGCTCTTATAAATCTTTTTTCGGGCGTGGTTGTTCGAATTCAGGAAGGAAAATTGGAATTTATTTGGGCTTATGGAGGTAGTTCAGAATTATCCTTTTTTAAAGAAAATAATGAATACACTGAAAAACTAATTAGGGCTTTGGAAATAAACCCCGCTTAGGTTGAATTTTATTGAAAAACCAATTTGGTTATTGAAATTTGGAGGAAGTTGGTTAGGATGCCTTGCCGTGTTTGGTTTGATTTTTATTCAACTGTGGGAGGTAGCTATGTCTTACCTAATCCGTTTTCTTAAAAAAACCCAACTGTTTACAGCAGTCCTGATTTCATCATTTCTTTTTTATTCGACCGCCTGGGCCGACCAGATCACCATACCTGGCAACACCCGTGTTTATGTACAAACTGACGAGTACATCTCAGGTAAGAAAAAAACCACCAGGGAAGGCCAGACTATTCGTGCTTCGGTCTGGCGCGATGTAATCGTTGAAGGCCAAATAGTAATAAAAGCCGGTACCCCGGTACTGGTTCGCGTGGATAGCTTCAGAAAGGCTAAAATTGCTGGCACCAAAGGCAAGATCACGCTTGGAGCTTATGAAACGACCCTGATTAATAACTCTACAATCCAACTGGACGGCGGGTATCACAAAGAAGGCAGAGGACGCGTTGCATTGGCCGTTACATTGTCGGTTTTGATTTTTTTGCCGTTGATTTTCATCAAAGGGAAGAAAGCAAAACTTGAAACCGGAACAGTGTTTGATGCTTATGTAGACCAAACGGTGACCATAGATGTTCCTGGCTACTCAAAACCGAACCGCAGAATTGATCTAACATCAATCGCTAATCAAGGCTTTGCCGTAGAGGTTCTGTATGATGAGATGGAGGCTGTTGAAAAACCGGAGGTCTTCCCCTTTGCAATCCAGGCCCCTGTCGGAAATTCAGGAGAGTTCGTTATTGATAGGTTGAACGGGGCTTCAATTGACCCGATCAAGTTAATAGCAAACCGAACAGGCACGGACGAGGAAATGGAATTTTGGCACGGGGAAGTTAGTATTAAAAAGCTGGCTAAAAAGTTAAAAAAGGGAATTAACACATTTGAAATCTCCACCATTATCAATGGAGAACGGGTGTCTCAGGAAGTAGTTTTGGACATTCAAATTTGAACGGGTTTTATTTTTTTGAAATAATTAGAAATTTTTTTATTAATTTTTTTTACGAGAAAAATTGGGCGCGGCTGGACTACATAGGGACTCCTGCGCTCACATTAACCCCCACCTTTGACCCGCCCCACCCCCGAATATGGGACCCAAATCCCTATAGTGTATAGTTTGTTAACCCAAAGTTTCGTAAACACACACGCCTGATTGCATTAAAAACCCTCTCAAATTCCCTTTAGTGTGACGTTTGATCCGTAACACACCCACCTGAATACCCTAACGCTAACCCCCCTCCTGGGGAAATTCGCTTCTGAACACGGCTTGGGGCCCCCTTTGGCTCTACGATGCCTGGAGGCGTGGCCTATTAAATTTCCTTTTCTTCTTTCTTCTGGGCCAAGCCCTCCAAGGCTAAATCAAAAATGCCTCTCAACGCTAGTTTTTCCGGGTGAAACTTCACAACCTGGCAATAGATACGCTCGATCACTTCTGGGTTTTTCCAATATTCTTTTTCTTTCATTCCTTTAGTCCTTATATTTTTTTCTTTCCCAGCCTCACCCCAGGAACGCCACCGTTCTCCTCGATGAACTCAACACCCGCCGCTCTAAAGACTTCTTCCATTGCCCTCAATCAGCCAGTATGAACGCCCAAGCCCTTTTCGAACCGGACGATTGCTCCGGTGCTGATGCTGGTTTGCTCAGTCAGGTCTCTTATTCCCATTTTTAAGGCGGCTCTCGCCATTCTTACCTGTGCGGGGGTTTCTTATTATTGGCAAGCGCCGTCTGGCCCTTTGTATTCTACCGAAACGGGTCCGTCCTCTGGAAGGGTAATCAATATATCATCATCCCTACGCCCATCCTTACAATCCTTGATTGCTCCCCACTTCCATTCTTTATGGCCGTGTTTGTTGGTTTCGTCGTTCCCGCGATCGGTGCGGTAGATATTTACCACAGGCACCCCCGCGTCCAAAAACCTTTGCACAGTGCTTTTTCTGGGGTGGCCGAACCTATTTCCTGCTGAGAAAATGACGTAGGTTGGGGCGATTGCGTCAATAAAACACCTTGCGCTTGCGTTGGCGGCCCCATGATGCCCAGCAATCATCACATCCGACTGGAGGGGGACATTGGCAGAGTTATTCACCATATCAAGCTCCGCGAATTTGCAAACATCGTCAGGGTCCTCAATGTGCCTTCCAATAGTATCCCCGCCAAAGAGAACAGATTTTCCATCATATTCCAGGCGGATAACAATGCTCACTACGTTTTTTGCCTCGCCCACAGGCAAGCCATCCGCGTGCCGTTCGGGCCAGCCGCCCACCATTGTTGCTGTTACGAAGTCTCCGATTTGAAAGGAATCCCCAATATTAGGCGTGTTGGAATCATTTAAATTGGTGAGCATTAAGTGGGTGCTTGCTTTGTTGTTAATTTGGACCCCGAAAGCGTCCCAGGAATCCATTCCGGGTCTTGGG
>JAZFRG010000128.1:0-2795 GCA_036445535.1 Sphingomonadales bacterium | reverse complement strand
TGACCTCGATGGGTTTGGTGTCCTCGGGCAACGCCCGGGCCTCGGCATCCGGAAGGTTGACGGGAACCCCCGGGACCAGCAAGGGGGCGGTAACCATAAAGATAATCAGCAGCACCAGCATAACGTCGACAAAGGGCGTGACATTTATTTCCGACATTGGCGGTTTACGGCCGCGCCCTCTGGGGCTGCTGGTGGACATAGCCATTGCTTAGCTCCTTTCTTCCAGTTGCCGGGAAAGGTAAGCCCCAAATTCATCAGCAAAGCCTTCCATACGCGCAGCATAGCGGTTCATTTCATTGGTTAACCGGTTATAAAAAACCACCGCGGGGATTGCCGCCATCAGTCCAAGGGCCGTGGCCAATAGCGCTTCGGCGATCCCGGGGGCGACAACCGCCAAAGAGGTATTTGCGGTCTCGGCAATCGAGGTGAAACTGTTCATAATTCCCCAAACCGTGCCAAAAAGGCCGACAAAGGGCGAGACCGAACCAACCGAGGCCAGATAACTGGAATGGCGTTCAATTTTTTCCATTTCACGGTTGATGGTGACATTCATAACCATGTTGATGCGCTCCTGGATGCCAAAGGCATTCTTGATAGCGGTCTGACTTCCAACCGATTTTTTCCATTCCCCCATGGCAGCCATAAAGACCACCGCAAGGGGATTATCAGGTGAGGCACCAATTTTCTCCATGACGTCTTCAAGAGAGTTTCCCGACCAGAAGGTTTCTTCAAAACCATCGGCTTTTTTCTTAATCGCTTTAATGTGACGGAACTTGCCAATAATTATTATCCAACTCCAGACCGAGGCCACAAGCAGGGAAATTATCACCAATTGGACTACCCAATCGGCCTGCCAAAACATCCCCCAGACCGTAAAATCGCCGGTCGCAGCCTCAAAGGGGGTTACCTCAATTGCCTGTTCTTCCATTACTTTTCCTAACCTGCCGTTATTTCAATTGTTCGTTAAAGGTTTTAAATTTTTCTTTTAAATCATTAGGCATGCGCCTGGGGCGGCCCTCGGCATTCATGCAGCCGACCCTGATCGACCCTTTTGTCAAAAATTCATCGCCGCGCTTGATGTCCTGGTCGATGGTGACACTGGCCGCGCCCAACCGGGCGACCCGGGAAATAACAACGATCGCGTCATCGGGCCAGGCTGAGGCCATATATTGGATCGTTGAAGAGGCCACCGCCCAGGTCATACCGTCCTTGCGATTTGCCAGTTCCCGATTAAAAATGCCAAGAAGCCTTAGAAATTCGGTGCGCCCGCGTTCCATATATTTCAGGAAATTGGCATGATAAACCATCGCCAGCGCATCGGTGTCTTCATAGTAAACCCGAATGGGAAGGAAATGTTCATTTCCCTTAAAAAAGCCCGAGGTCGGGGTAAGCTGATCGGTTTCAGTCATCGGCCCCCTCACCCGTGATCAAATCAAGCTGGCCTTTGGCGCGTTTGGGAGCCGTAAGGCCAATATGACCAAACCCAAAATCAGATAAAACCCGCCCACGGGAGGTTCTTAAAATCAGTCCTTTTTGCATTAAAAATGGTTCCACAATATCTTCCAGGGCATCTCTAGGTTCCGACATCGCGGCGGCCATGGTTTCAATACCAACAGGCCCGCCGCCGTAAAGTTCGGCGATGGTTTTCAAGTATTTATGATCCATAGCATCAAGGCCAATTTTGTCGACTTCAAGGCGGGTCAGGGCCGCATCGGCCATGGTTTTATCAACCCCCGAAGCATTGTCGACCAGCGCAAAATCACAGACCCGGCGGAGTAGCCGCCCGGCAATCCGGGGGGTGCCGCGGGAACGGTTGGCAATTTCCAGCGCACCGTCCTCGGTAAAATCTACTTTCAGGAGTTTCGAGCCCCTGATAACGACCTCCAAAAGTTCTTCCCCGGAATAGAAATCAAGCCTGAGCGGGATCCCAAAACGATCGCGAAGCGGGGTCGTTAAAAGCCCCTGACGGGTGGTCGCCCCGACCAGCGTAAAGGGGGGCAGGTCAATCTTGACGGAGCGGGCTGCCGGGCCCTCGCCAATAATAATATCCAGCTGGAAATCTTCCATCGCCGGGTAAAGGATTTCCTCGACCGCCGGGTTTAGCCGGTGGATCTCATCAATAAAAAGGATATCTCTGGCTTCCAGATTGGTCAGGATGCCTGCCAAGTCACCAGCTTTTGAGATCACCGGGCCCGAGGTTGCGCGAAAGCCAACGCCAAGTTCTTTGGCCAGAATTTGCGCCAAGGTGGTTTTGCCCAGGCCAGGCGGTCCGGAAAACAACACATGGTCCATCGCTTTGCCGCGCTTTTTGGCGGCTTCAATAAAGACCTTTAAGTTGTCGCAAAGTTTGGTCTGGCCAATAAACTCACCAAGATTTTGCGGCCGGAGCGAGGTTTCAAACTCATCCTGGTCGGTGGTCTCAGCACCTATAATGCGGTCGGTTTCGCTCATCGGCTAAGCTCCTTTAGGCCACCCTTGACCAGCGCCGAAACATCGGCCCCCTCGGCCACCTTTTGGCTGGCGGCCATTAGCGCCATGTGGGCTTGAGAAGGTTTATAACCAAGCTGAACCAAGGCAGAGAGCGCATCCTGGAAATCTTCTTCACCGGCAACCCCGGCCCTTGGCGCCAGCGATGGGCCATCCGAAAAGGCACCTACCTTGTCTTTTAGTTCGTTCAAAATCCGCGCCGCCAATTTGGGACCAACACCCGGGGCACTAGTGATCGCAGCCTTGTCGCCGGAAATCAGGGCGGCTTGCAGGGCATTTGGATCCAGCGTTGATAAAATCGCCAGCGC
>JAZFRG010000127.1:0-3895 GCA_036445535.1 Sphingomonadales bacterium | reverse complement strand
AAAAGGTCAAGGATATTCAGACCCAGCTGCCGCCCCATGTTCAAATGAAAACTTCCTGGGATTCGTCGCTTTTTGTCGAGGAAGCAATTTTTGAAGTTTACCGGACGCTGTTTATCTCGATGGCGCTAGTAATCTTTGTAATCTACCTTTTCCTGGGCAGTTTCCGTGCCGCCATTATCCCGGCAATAACGGTCCCGGTTTCCTTGATCGCGACGTTCTGGGTTTTGGGGTTGGCCGGCTATTCAATTAACATGATAACCCTTTTGGCGCTGGTGCTGACTATTGGTCTGGTGGTCGATGACAGCATTGTCGTTCTGGAAAATTGTTACCGGCGGGTAGAGAAGGGCGAGCCAGCCCTGTTGGCGGCTTATAGGGGCGCGCGCCAGGTTGCCTTTGCGGTGATCGCGACGACGGTCGTGCTGATTAGCGTATTTTTACCAATTTTCTTTGTCGAGGGTACAATCGCTACAATATTTAAAGAGCTGGCCTTAACCGTGACTGCGGCGGTGGGATTTTCCTCGTTCATTGCCCTTTCATTGTCCGCCATGCTGTGCTCGAAACTCTTAAGCCGGAAAGAAAAAAAGGGCTGGCTCAGGCTCCACCTGATTACCTGGTTTGAGACCATTAACAAAACCTACGACAAGGTGCTTCGGACAGCGATTGGCAACAAGGCCGGGGTTGGCGTCATTTTTGTTGGTTCATTAGTGCTGGTCGCGGGGTTCTTCCTGAACATTCAAAAAGAGCTGGCCCCGGCCGAGGATCGCGGTGCTTTCTGGCTCAATATCAGGGGCCCTGAAGGGGCCGGGTTCGAGGCCATGAGCATTTATGTCAAAGAGGTTGAAGATAGCTTAATGGGCGGGGTAGAAGATGGCACAATTCAAACGCTCTTAATAAACCTTCCCGGCTTTCGGGCGCGATCAGAATCGGTAAATACCGCCGATGGAATCCTTATTTTACCAAGCTGGAAAATCCGTGATAAAAACACCTCGGAGATGGTTTCCTGGGCCCGTGGCCAGGTTGCAGAAATCACCGACGTTTTTCCTTTCTTTCGTGAATCCAGTGCCTTTTCGACAGGTGGCGGAGCGCCTGTGCAGTTTGTTATCGGTGCCAATACCTACGCAGAATTGGCAGAAATCAGAGACCGCATGCTTGAGCGCATCGATGAATACCCGGGACTAGTGAATGTCGATACCGACTATCAGGAAACCCAGCCCCAGATCAGGATTGATGTTGATCGCGATCGGGCGGCCGATATCGGGGTTTCGGTTGCGGCAATTGGCCGGACGCTTGAGACCATGCTGGCGGGCAGACGGGTGACCACTTACGTTGATCGCGGGGAAGAATATAATGTCATGCTTCAGGCTGCCCAAGAAAACCGCACCAACCCCGCCGATATCGATAATATTTTTGTTAGATCCCAGCGCACCGGCCAGCTCGTGCCATTGTCAAATTTGGTGACCGTCAGAAACGTTGCCGATTCCGGGCGGCTTAATCGCTATAACCGGGTCCGCGCGCTGACCATTAGCGCCGGTCTTGGGGAAGGTTATACCCTGGGGCAAGGGATCGAATTTATGCTCCAGACCGCCCTCGAGGTCGCCCCCGAAGCGGTTTATACCGACCTCAAAGGTGACTCCCGCGAATTTGATGAAATGGTTGCGGCGCTGGGCTTTACCTTTGGCCTTGCACTTTTGGTGGTGTTTTTGGTGCTGGCCGGACAGTTCGAGAGCTTTATTCACCCGATAACGATTATGATTACCGTGCCTTTGGCCATCGCCGGCGGTCTTTTCGGGCTTTATGTCACCGGCAATTCGTTGAACATTTATTCGGCTGTGGGCTTGATTATCCTGATCGGCATTGCCGCCAAAAATGGCATCCTGATTGTTGAATTTGCCAACCAGCTGAGGGACGAAGGCCAGAGCGTTACCGATGCCATTGTCAACGGGGCCAAAATCAGGCTGCGGCCGGTGGTCATGACCGGCATTTCAACCGCCGCTGGTTCGCTGCCATTGGTGCTGGCGATTGGCCCTGGTTCCGAAAGCCGCTCCTCCATAGGTGTGATTGTCCTCTTTGGCGTAATTATTGCCACCTTCTTCACCCTGATCCTGATCCCGGTTTTTTATGATACGCTTGGAAAATATACCGGCTCACCGGGTTTTATTGAACGCAAACTGCGTTTGCAGGAAAAAGATATTTCCAGCAAAAAGTGAAATTAAAAGCTTAAGCCTCGGTGACAGGTTTAACCGAAACCTTGAACCCTTCAGCTTCCAGGGCTTTTACAATGCTGTCGGTGTGGGCGGCGTCCTTGGTTTCTACAACAAGTTCGATGTTGGTATATTTTAAGGCGATGTTAGTGAACTGGCGGCGGTGATAAACCTCCATAATATTGCCACCGAACTCAGCCACAATCTGGGTCATTTTGGCCAGCGAGCCCGGCAAGTCGGGTGCGGTTATCCTAAGGCGCGATATGCGGCCATCACGGGCCAACCCGCGCAGGAGGGAGAACGCCAATAATTTTGAATCAATATTGCCCCCGGTTAAAACCAGGCCAGTTTTCTTGCCCTTAAAAATTTCAGGATGAGCCATCACGGCGGCAAGGGCCGCTGCCGCTGCGCCCTCAACAACAACCTTCTCGACCTCGATAAACATATTAATCGCTTGCTCAATCAAAATTTCCGGGACAATCAGGACTTCCTCAACAAGTTCTTTCACGATCTTTTGGGTCAGCTTCCCGGCCTCTTTAACGGCAATCCCTTCGGCCAGGGTCTGGGTTACCGGTTTGATGGTTTTGCCCTCCAGGGCGGCTTTCATCGAGGGGTAAATTTCGCTTTGTACGCCGTAAATTTTAATATCGGGTTTTATTGCTTTGGCGGCCACTGCAACGCCAGAGATTACCCCGCCGCCGCCGATCGGCACCACCAGCGCTTCAAGGTCCGGGAAACGGTCGAGAAATTCAATCGCCAGGGTGCCATGGCCAGCCATAATCAAGGGATGGTCAAAGGTCGGAATAAAGGTCAGGTCTTCTTTTCCCGCTATTTCAGTCGCCCTACTCAACGCCTCGCCAAAGGAATTGCCATGAAGAATAACCTTGGCCCCTAAAACCTCGCTTCTTTTTACCTTGGTGAAAGGCGTGTCTTTGGGCATGACGATGGTTGCCGGGATGTTTAGCCGGGTGGCATGAAAGGCCACGCCCTGGGCGTGGTTGCCAGCGCTGGCGGCAATGACGCCGTGCTTTTTTTCCGCATCGGGCAGGCTTAAAAGCATGTTCAGCGCGCCGCGTTCCTTGAACGAAGCAGTGTGCTGGAAAATCTCAAATTTCAGATAAATATCGGCGCCAAAGATCTCGGATAAAACCTCGGCGTATTCGGCAGGGGTTTTATTAACCCCGCCCTTGATGCGCTTGGCTGCGGCAAGGACATCGTCATAGCTGATAGGTAAATTGCTCATGGGGTTCTAAATAGCAGGTTTCTTAGGCCCCGCAAGGGATTAAAGGATGTCCGGCAGGAAGGTTACTATCCCCGGAAAGACTGCGATCAGCAAGGCAAAAGCGGCCATGATCAGGAAAAACGGGAAGGCGGCGCGGGCAATCTTGGCAATGCTTTCGCCGGTCAGATTTTGCACCACAAAAAGATTAAAGCCGACCGGCGGGGTAACCTGCGCCATTTCCACGGTGATGACGACAAAAATCCCGAACCAGAGCGGGTCAAAGCCGGCAGCGGTTACCAGCGGCAGGACAATCGGCAGGGTAATCACAATCACCGACAGGCCATCCAATATCATCCCCAGCGCGACATAAAACAGCAGCAGCACAAAAATAAGCATCAGGGGCGATAACGCCATCGCCTCAATCCCGCCTGCAATTGTCGAGGGAATTTCCAGAAAAGCCATCGCCCGGGTC
>JAZFRG010000126.1:0-2045 GCA_036445535.1 Sphingomonadales bacterium | reverse complement strand
TATTTTATTGCCGGTTTGGCTGGCGGTTTTTTTAACCGCTAAATCGGCTCCGCCAAAACTCACCTTGAAGGAAACCGATTTCACGTCTCTTGAGGGCTGGCAAGCCGCGGGTCATGTTCAGGCCTTTTCCGCCTTTATAAAATCCTGTGAAAAACTAACCCCGCGCCCTGGATATTTAATCCCCGATGGTTTTAAAAATGAAACCTTCGCCCGGGCTTTTAGCGATGCCTGCGCCAAAGCCATCGAAGGCGAGGATTTTTATGGTGGTGATGCCGATGCCGCCCGAACTTTTTTCGAAGAGGCTTTTGTGCCCTATAAAATGCGCAATGGCTGGACCAGAAAAGGCAAAATCACCGGCTATTATGAACCCCTGATGGAGGCCAGCCTTGAGCCGAGCCCTGATTACCCCTACCCGCTTTATAGGGCGCCGGGCGACCAGATCCGGGTTGATCTTTCGAAATTTCGCAATGATTTAACGGGCACCATCGTTGGCCGCATTGAAGGAAATTCCTTTCTGCCATATTACACGCGCCGAGACATTGATGAAGGGGCTTTTAATGGCAAGGGGCTGGAGATCCTTTATGCTCGGGACCCCATCGATGTTTATTTTCTCCAGGTCCAGGGCTCGGGCCGGGCCCGGTTGCCGGATGGCCGGATCATCGGGGTTGGTTATGCCGGCAAAAATGGCCACGCCAATACCTTGGCGGGCCGCACCCTTGTTCAAACCGGGGAAATGGAGATCGAAGAGGTTTCGATGCAAAGTATCCGCCAGTGGTTTAAGGATAACCCTGCGCGTATTTTTGAAATCCTTCATAAAGATGACAGTTACGTTTTCTTTACCCTGACCGGTGGCGATGGTCCGTTTGGCTCATCAGGCGCTGAGCTTACCCCGGAGCACTCTTTGGCCATCGACCCCACGTTTGCGCCCATGGGGCTGCCGATCTTTATTGATGGTGAAATCCCCACCCTTGATAACCCGGATGAATTTGAACCCCTCCGTCAACTTTTAATCGCCCAGGACACCGGCGGGGCCATTAAGGGCGCCATCCGCGGGGATGTTTTCTGGGGTCGCGGCGAAAAGGCAACTTATCTGGCCGGCTATATGAATAACGAGGCAACCTTTACTTTGCTTTTGCCCCGGGGCGCTCTGGGGGACGACTAAAATGGCCTCGGACAAAGATAAACAAGACTGGGATGATGCCACCCGTGGGGTAAAACCGATTGGAGACGATGGCATGTTTTACCCTGAGCCCCCCAAGGTTTACAAAACCCACCGCCGCTCCGATAATGATTACGCTCCTTTTCCCTTTGATCTGACCATCAAGCACCAAAGCGATTTTGACCCCCTGCTTTTCTCAAAAATCGCTAGCGGCAAGGTCAGGCTCCAGTTTTCCTTTGATCTTCATGGAATGAGCGAGCGCGAAGCGTTCGAGGCGCTTTTGGATGTGTTGGGGTCTGCTTATATGGATGGTCGGCGCTACGGCTTGATCGTTACCGGTAAGGGTCGGCTGGGCAATAGCCCGATTCGGGCGATGCTGCCGAAATGGTTAACCTCGCCCAAACTCGCGCAGATTGTCTCATCTTTCACGTTTTCGGCCAAAAACCACGGCGGTGATGGCGCTTTTTATGTGTTACTCCGGCGCCAAGACCGATGACCCCGTTTGGCCTTAAAATAAGGGAACTTCGCGAACAAAAGGGCATTACCCAACGCGATCTGGCAAAGGCGCTTGGCGTCAGTGCGGCTTATTTATCGGCGTTAGAGAACGGTAAACGCGGCCGCCCATCGTGGGCCCTGGTGCAAAATATGATCACCTATTTTGGCGCGATCTGGGATGATGCTGAAGAAATTGAAGGGTTGGCCCGGCTTTCGCACCCGAAAATCACTATCGACACTTCCAATTTGTCCCCCGAAGCCACTGAGGTCGCCAACCGGCTGGCCGAAACCATCCACCGGCTGGAAAACGAGGACATCCAGAAAATTTTGAAAACCTTGAACAGTCTTTTAAAAGCCTAAAGAATAAACCGCGACAAATCGGTGTCTTTGG
>JAZFRG010000125.1:0-2121 GCA_036445535.1 Sphingomonadales bacterium | reverse complement strand
CACTTATTTGCAATCAAACGCCTTTTTATGGTGAATCCGGGGGCCAAATTGGCGATACCGGGACCCTTAGCGGGGCTAAATCCAGCGTTTTGATCACCGACACCCAGAAAAAACTCGATACCCTGGTCATCCATTTGGGGACCGTTAAAGACGGTTCCATTTCGGTTGGCGATGCCATTCACCTGCATGTTGATCACGAACGCCGCCTTAAAATTCGCGCCAATCATTCCGTCACCCATTTGCTGCACAAGGCTTTGCGGAAGGTTTTAGGGGATCATGTCACCCAGAAAGGCTCGCTGGTAGCCGAAGATCACTTGCGCTTTGATATCTCCCACCCGAAACAAATCAACCGTGAGGAGTTGGCTGCCATTGAGGCCGATGTCAACGCCCAAATCCGCACAAACACTAGGGTTATGACCCATTTGATGGAACCGGAAGAGGCCATCAAAGCGGGCGCCCTGGCCTTGTTTGGTGAGAAATACGGCGATGAGGTTAGGGTGGTTCAGATGGGCACCGAGGCGGGGGATACCTATTCGGTCGAGCTGTGCGGCGGCACGCACGTAAGGGCAACGGGTGATATTGGCTTGTTTAAAATCACCCATGAGAGCGCCATTGCCGCCGGCGTCAGGCGGATTGAGGGCCTGACCGGGGCCGCTGCGCTCGAATACCTAAACCAGCAAACCGCCCTGGTTAGGGACACCGCCGCAGCCCTGAAAGCCGCACCCCATGACCTTTTGGAGCGGGTTGAGGCTTTACTAAAGGAACGGAAATTACTGGATGAGGCGCTTAAAAATGCCAAAAAAGACCTGGCCCTTGGCGGCGGTAGTGCTAAATCTCAGAAAATCACCAAAATTGGAAATTTCGGATTTCTTGGTGAAGTTTTGAAAGATGTTTCCCCGGGCGACCTCCGGGGGATTGCTGATGGCGCTAAAACCAAGCTGGGAAGCGGGGTTGTTGCCTATTGCACTGTATTTGAGGGCAAGGCTGGTTTGCTGGTTGGGGTCACCCAAGACCTGGTTTCCACCATCAATTCGGTGGATCTTCTCAAACTTGGCGTTGCTGAATTAGGCGGGCAGGGCGGCGGCGGCCGGCCTGATATGGCCCAGGGTGGCGGTCCCGATGGGAAAAATGCTGATAAGGCCTTAAAGGCGATTGAAAACTACCTTAAAGAACTTATCTAACCCATTGCTTTTTCAAGGTTTTCAACAATTTTATCAAAAAACTGTGCGGACGTCATCCAGGCCTGTTTTGGGCCGACGAGAAGCGCCAGATCCTTGGTCATAAAGCCCGATTCCACGGTATCGACGCAAACCTTCTCCAAGGTTTCTGCAAATTTGCTAACCTCGGGCGTGGCATCCATTTTGCCGCGGTGCTTTAAACCCCCGGTCCAGGCAAAAATCGAGGCGATCGGGTTGGTCGAAGTGGGCTCACCCTTTTGATGCATGCGGTAATGGCGGGTTACGGTACCGTGGGCGGCTTCAGATTCAACGGTTTTGCCATCGGGGGTCATCAAGATAGATGTCATCAGGCCTAAGGAGCCAAACCCCTGGGCGACGGTGTCTGACTGAACATCACCGTCATAGTTTTTACAGGCCCAGACAAAGCCGCCTTCCCATTTCATTGCCGCGGCAACCATGTCATCGATCAGGCGATGTTCATAGCCTATGCCGGCCTTTTCAAAATCGGCCTTAAACTCGGCCTCAAAAATTTCCTGAAACAGATCCTTGAAGCGGCCATCATAAGCCTTCAAAATAGTATTCTTTGTAGACAGGTAAACCCACTCGCGCCGCTTTAAGCCATAAGTCAGGCTGGCGCGGGCAAAATCCCTGATACTGTCATCCAGGTTATACATGGCCATGGCCACGCCGCCGCCAGGGAAATCAAAAACTTCATGTGAGATAGGATCAGAGCCATCTTCGGGCTGGAAGGTGATGGTCAATTTGCCCTTGCCGGGCACCACAAAATCGGTCGCACGGTACTGGTCACCAAAGGCATGACGGCCGATCACGATCGGTTTGGTCCAACCGGGAACCAGGCGCGGCACGTTTGAGCAAATAATCGGTTCCCTGAAAACCGTACCGCCCAAAATATTACGGATCGTGCCGTTGGGCGAGCGCCACA
>JAZFRG010000124.1:0-5426 GCA_036445535.1 Sphingomonadales bacterium | reverse complement strand
GGGTTGCGTGAATCAGGTTCCAGTTTTCACCAACTTCAACATTCTCCAAAAGCCATTCCACCGGGCGTCTGCCATGGACCTCAAGACAGCGCTCAACCTCGGCAATTTGCTCAGCAATATGAATGTGTACCGGGCCTCCCGTTAGCGCTGCGGCATCTGAAATTATTCCTTCAGGAACCGCGCGCAGGCTGTGGAGGGCAACGCCGGTGCGGCATTTTTTCTTTAAGTGACCCAAAAGCGCTGCATAATCCTCCAGCTCAAAATAAAATGGCCGCTGGCCTTCATTGATGTCTGCGGTGCCAAAGTCGGCGCGCTGATAGAGCACCGGCAAAAGCGTGAAATCTATCCCGCTGGCGGTCGCGGCGCGGATTAGCGCTTCCGACATCTCGGCAGGGTTTTCATAAGCGGCGCCGCTGGCCTGGTGGTGCAGGTAATGAAATTCCGCGACCCCGGCATAACCACTTTTTAGCATTTCAACATAAAGCCAGGCAGCAATCGCTTCCAACTCTTCGGGGCCGATTTTTGTCAGCGCCCCATACATGACCTTGCGCCACGCCCAAAAATCATCGCCCTCGTCGCCGCGCTCCTCGGTCAAGCCCACAAAGGCGCGCTGAAAGGCATGGCTGTGGGCATTGCAGATCGCCGGGATGGCAATCCCTGAAACCGTCTCTCCAGAAGGCTTTTGGTCGGTCTCAAGGGCAGAAATCAGACCATCACCCCCGACCTCAAGCGTGGCATTTTCCGCCCAACCGCTGGTCAGCAGGATTTTTTTGAAATGAAATTTTTGGGCGTTTTTTTCCATCAGATAGCTATACATCAAAATTTTCAGGCTGTAAGAGTTGAATTATGTACGATCTTTTATTGATTAATGCGCGGATCGCGACCATGGCCGGTAAGGCTATCGGGCGCGGGGCCCTGGGCATTTCCAAGGGCAAAATCGCTTTTATTGGCAAAATGGCCGACCTCGATGAAAAATCTGACGCCAAGGAAACCCTCGATTGCGATGGCCGGCTTTTAACCCCGGCGCTGATCGATTGCCACACCCACCTGGTTTTTGCCGGCGACCGCGCAGGCGAATTTGAACAAAGACTAAAGGGCGCCTCCTACCAAGAAATAGCGGGCCACGGCGGGGGTATACTTTCGACTGTCAAAGCGACCCGCGCCGCCGATGAAGAAGAGCTTGCTTTTCTCGCCCGCGAGCGCGCTTTAAGCCTGATGTCCGAGGGCGTTGGCACGGTCGAAATAAAATCCGGGTATGGGCTTGATTTTGATAATGAAATCAAATCGTTACGGGCGGCTGTTCAAGTCGAAAATATGCTTCCCTTAAAGGTCCAGCGAACTTTCCTTGGGGCTCATGCCCTGCCCCCCGAATTCAAGGGCAACCAAGGCGGTTATATCGACTTTCTCATCCATGAATTATTGCCTGTTATTGCCAAAGAAAAGCTCGCCGGTGCGGTCGATGCCTATCAGGAAAAAATTGGCTTTAGCGCTGAGGAAGTTTCCAAATATTTTGAAGCCGCCAAAAAGCACGGGCTTAAGGTCAAGCTCCACGCCGATCAGCTGTCAGATACCGGCGGCGCTGAAGTCGCCGCTAAATTTGGCGCGCTGTCCGCCGACCATCTGGAATATACCTCAGAGGCCGGTGTCAAAGCTATGTCTAAAGCCGGCACAGCGGCGGTGTTGCTGCCCGGTGCGTTTTATTTTTTAAAGGAAACCCAAAAACCCCCAGTGGATTTTTTAAGAAAACACAAGGTCAATATCGCCATCGCCACCGACTGCAACCCCGGGACCTCACCCACCACCTCGCTATTACTCATGATGAATATGGGATGCACCCTGTTTGGGCTTACCCCAGAGGAAACCCTGGCCGGGGTGACCCGGAATGCCGCGGGGGCGCTTGGGCTCGAGGATCATATTGGCACACTTGAGGTGGGGAAAATTGCCGATATTGCGCTGTGGGATACCGACCAGGAAGCCGCGCTTAGTTATTGGCTGGGAAGTAACCTTCTGGATGCACTGATTTTGGATGGTGCCCCAGTAATTGCCTAGCTTAAAAGCTCCCGGACATATTTTCCGGTATCGGTAAAATCTGTGAAAAAAGCATCGACCCCGAGATTGATAAAAAAGATAAGCTCTTCTTCCGGGCTGGCGAAGCCTTTCATAACCTGGTCATTCCTGAAGGTATAGGGATGAACCTCAAGCCCGGCTTTGTGGGCCTTTTCCAACAACCCGGTTGAAAACCCCTTTTTCACCAGTAAATTTTTGGTCGGCCCGATGCCGGTGACATAGTGCGCGATTACCTTCATCATAAAAGCAAACCTGAAATCATCCTCCAAGAGGAAAATCAGCGGGATTTGGGTTTTTTTCGATAACCGCATCAGGATTTTGGGCTCGAACGACTGGATAAAAACCGGGCTTTCGGGCTGGTCATAGCCATACTTTTTCAGGGTCGCCAACAGGGGTTCAACAAAGTCATGACCAAGCTTTTTGTAATGATCGGGTTTTTTGGTTTCCGGGTAAACGCCTATGGGACGGCCTTTTTCGGCCGATTTCCGTTTGGCCAGTGCCATCACCTCATCAAAGCTCAAAATATCAAACCGGCCATCATAATCCATTGACCTACCAGGGAAAGCCTGTCTGCATTTAAGCGACTTCAATTCCTCAAGGGTGAAATCTTCCACCAGCCAGTCGTCGCGTTTCAAAAGCTTGTTAAAGCGTTTTCGATCCCGAAACTCTTGGTGCTCAGCGACATTGGTTGAGGATGATAAATCGATATCGTGGCGGACCACCAATTCGCCTTCTTTAGAAAAAACCAGATCCGGTTCGATAAAATCAGCGCCCAAATCAATGGCAAGGGTATAGGCCTCCAAGGTGTGCTCGGGCAGATACCCCGAAGCCCCGCGGTGGGCGATAATTTTGGGCTTTTCGCCGCTTAACGTAAGGAATTTTGCCATTTCCTAATCTCTTTACAGATTGTGTGCTAAAGCGTACCATTTTTGACGGGTTTCAGAACAGGAAATATTATCGGGGGGAAAATGATTTTGGGTCGTTTTTTTGGCTTTCTAATTATCAGCTTTTTTCTTGCTGCCTGCGGCGATGACGGGACCGCTGACGGCCCTTCCCAGGTCACCTTAACAGAATGGGTTGTCCCCTATCCGAATTCCAGACCCCGGGATCCTTTTGCCGCCAGCGCCGATAAAATCTGGTTTGTTGGCCAGCGCGATGGCTACCTCGCCTTTTTCAATCCAAACACCGAAGAATTTACAAAAATAGCCCTGCCCGAGGGCTCCGGGCCCCATAACATTATCGCCGATAGTGACGGCAACGCCTGGTACGCCGGCAACCTCATGGGCTGGATCGGCAAGGTCGCCCCCGATGGCAGCTTAGTCACCATCGCCATGCCAAACCCTGCGGCCCGCGATCCCCACACCTTGATTGAGGATGGCAAGGGCAATATCTGGTTCACGGTTCAAGGCGGAAATTTTGTCGGGCGCCTGAACAAAGCGACGCTCAAAGTTGACCTGGTTCCGGTGCCCACCGCACTGGCGCGTCCCTATGGCATTACCATCGATAGCGATGGCGCCCCCTGGATCGTGCTTTTTGGCACCAATAAAATCGCTACCCTCGACCCCGAAACCCTTGTTTTAACCGAGATTACTTTGCCCCGGGAAAAAGCCCGGCCCAGGCGGATCGAAGCAACCAGCGATGGCACCCTTTGGTACGTTGATTATGCCGGGGGCTATCTCGGCCAATATGACCCCGAGGATGAGGAATTTGAGGAGTGGCCAATGCCCTCCGGGTCCAGCGCTCAACCGTACGGCATGGCCGTCGATAACCAGGACCGCATCTGGTTCGTAGAAGTGGGCCCCCGGCCAAATAATTTTGTTGGCTTTGACACCGACACGGAAGAATTTTTCTCAACTACGGAGATTGAAAGTGGCGGCGGGGCTGTCCGTCACATGATGTACCATGAGCCCACAAACACAATCTGGTTCGGCACCGACGCGAACACCTTGGGCCGCGCCGAGTTGCCGGACTAAAAACTTCAAAAAAGGGGAATAAAAATGAATACTCAAAAATATATTATCGCTTCAATAGCTGCTTCGGTTTTTTTCTTTTTTTATGGGTTTGTTGTTTATGCCTTACTTTTGACCGATTACGTCAAAGGCATCACGCCCGAGGGAATGCAAATACCCGAGGCCGATCAAAGTATGCTCTACATCGGGCTTGGCTGCCTGGTTCAGGGTTTTATGTTGACCTATATTTTCATCAAAGGCCTGGAAAACAAAGGGTTAATGGAAGGGCTTCGCTTTGGTTTTTTCGTGGGCCTTTTTGTCTTTGGTATTTATCTGATTTGGGTCGGAACCAGCCCGCTCGATGTCAGAGCTGGGCTAACCTTTGGCATCATTGATACCATCATGTATATGGGTGGCGGGGCGGTTATGGCGATGCTCTATAAAAAATAAAACACCAAATGAAATTTTAAGGCGCCCTTTAGGGGCGCCTTTTTTTTAACCTCTCAAAAATTTGAACAAGGGTTACTTACAAACCCCAAAAACTCCCGTACCCTCAAACCAGTACCATTTTAAAAGGGGAGTATTAAATGTTTGTTCTTAAAAAAATTCTATTCACATCATTTATTTTAGTAATAATTTCAACAACCGGGTTTGCACAAAGTGCCGGGGTGGCCGAGCGGTTTTCTGAACATGACCCAACCTCAACTGTTCGGATTAATCACCAACCTTTAAGTGATTACTTGGACTTAACGGTTTTGCCTGTAGGTCGTTCATATGGAATTATGGGTGACGAAAGGCCCGACACCTACCGGGCATCCAGAATCAAAACCTCAAAAGCCCTTTCACCTTCACGGTTTGAAGGCGGGCGGCTTTTTGTTAGTGCTTTTGCCGAAGAACACAAGTATTTTTTCGAAGCATACCAAAATGGCCTGGAAAACCTGTCCAATCGCAGGTCGTTAAGTACTTTAAATAAAAATGAACAATTGGCGTTCTGGCTTAACCTTTATAATGTAGTGGTTATCAACAAAATTGTTGAAGAATACCCCATCCAAAAACTGAAAAATCTGCGCAGCACCAAAAGAGGAAAACAATCCTTTTGGAGTGAAAAGGTTACCACCATTGAAGGGGTGTCGCTATCCCTTAGAGATATAGAGCGCATTCTGTTTGAAAATTTTGATGCCCCTGAGGTTGCTTTTGGTCTTTGGCAGGGATCTGTCGGTGGACCTGCTCTCTTGAACTATGCATTTACTGGTAGAAATGTTAGGCGGGCACTGGAAATGAATGCCCTCGAGTTTGTAAATTCCAACCGCTGGCTAAGACCACCAACCGGATCCCGGATGAAAGTTTCAAAATTTTATCAATGGATGCAACCGGCCTTTGGCACCTCAGAGGATCATATTTTAATGTTTA
>JAZFRG010000123.1:0-3682 GCA_036445535.1 Sphingomonadales bacterium | reverse complement strand
TGGTTAGAGCACCGGCTTGTGGTGCCGGGGGTTGGGGGTTCAAGTCCCCTCGCTCGCCCCATTATTAGAAAGTAAAATAATAAATGAATAAAATTAATACTCTCCCCAAACCACTTCTCCAAAATATTTTGGGCCTTTTGTTTTTAACACTCGCATTTATTGGATTAAATTTTGGATATGCTGAGGCGGCCCCGACCAAAAAAATATCCTATACCTTTGACTATCAAATGGCAGGCGATGTTCCTGAGGTTTTAATCACCCTTAAATTTCAGGGCGATGAAAGCGGGCGGACGGCCTTGTCCTTGCCGATGAATTGGGGCGGCCAGGTTGACCTTTATAAGGCGACTTCCGGTTACACCTGCCACACGGGTGGCTGCCGTATTGAGCCAAGCGATGTTCCTACCGCCCTTTATATTATCCATGAACCTGGCGAGATGGTTGAATTTAGCTATGTCCTGAAGCAGGACTGGACTGGGGATTTTAACAATTCAAACTATTACCGGGCGCATTTAACGGCCGACTATTTATTTATGATCGGTAACGCAATACTGGTCACCCCCGACAATTATCAGGGGTTTCCGGTTGAGCTAACGTTTGCCTGGCAAAACCTGCCAAGAGAATGGGCGGTTATGACCAGCTTTGGCGTCGGAAGCTCTTTTAAAACGGTGGTCTCAGACATTGATGTAATGCGCTCGGCCACCTATACCGCGGGTGATTACCGGGTTTTAGGGGATGAAATCCGGGGGGTTTATACGTACGTTGCGATCCGCGGTGACTGGCCCTTTGAAGACAAGGCTTTTGCCAAGCTGACCACAGGTATAATCCGGAATATCAGACGCTTTTGGAAAGATTATAATGCCGACCAGTTTCTCGTTACCCTGATCCCCACGGATGGCAAGTGCTGTAGTCTGGGCGGCACCAGTTTAAGCAACTCCTTTGCCCTTTTTGTGACCGAAGACGGAGCGAAATTAGACAGCTTTGAATGGCTCTTAAGCCACGAGCTTTTACACCATTGGATTAGCGGCATGCTTCGCCTTGAGGGCCCGGAAGAGCAGGGCTACTGGTTCTCGGAAGGGTTTACCAATTACTATTCAAGGCTGCTCCGGCTCCGCGGTGGGCAAATGACCCTGCCGGAGTATGTTGAAGATTATAACAAAGCGATTGCGGATTATTATATGTCCCCGGCCAGGAATGAAACGTTGGCAGATGTTGAAGCGAAATTCTGGACCGACCAGAATACTGGCAAATTGCCTTACCTCAGAGGTGACATCCTGGCCCACAACTGGAATGCCGGGATCAAGGATGATCGGGATGGGACAAATCTGGATACAGCCATGAAGGAATTATTAAAATCAAGGCGCCAAACCGCCGAAGAAATAACTCTGGTTGAGCTAGACCGGGTCATTGAGCGTCATCTGGAACGGTCCATCATGCCGGATGTTGAAAATTATTTAGTGGCTGGCAATACAATCGACCTGGATCCTACAGCTTTAAGCGCTTGTTATGGTGTTTCTGAAGTTGAGAAAACTTCTTCTGTGGGAACAAACATGATGGTCCCGCAATACGTTCTGAATGAGCGTGAATGGCGGAAAAACCGCGATGAATGCGAAGTCTGGTTTTTAGAAAATTAAAAAACCAACCAACCTGTGCTAGCCTCGGGGTCGAGGTTTTATGCACTTAAATCCCAAATACGCAATTTTAACCGCCGATCAAATGATTAAGGCAGAAATTGCCACGTTCAAGTCCGGCATTGCTGCTTTCACTTTGATGCTGAGCGCCGGGAGTGGTTTGGTAAAGGCCATCCTTGTTAAAAAGAAACCCGGAAAAATTCTTTTCTTGAATGGTCCTGGGAATAATGGCGGTGATGGCTGGGTGGCGGCAGAACTGCTTCGGCGAAGGGGTTGGGATGTCCACTGCGTTGCCTTGAAACTGCCCGATGGAAAACGGTTATGTGCGGCCACAGAAGCCTATAAAAAATATCAAGGCGATAAAGGTGATTTTCCAAACAATATCAATGACTTTGACGTGATTGTTGATGCTCTTTTCGGAACCGGTCTCCAGCGCAATATTGAGGGCAAGGCGGGAGACTGGATCATGGCTGCAAATGAAGCAAAAGCCTTTAAAGTTGCGGTCGATATCCCGAGCGGAATTTCCAGTGATAATGGCCAAATTCTGGGCACCGCCTTTGTCGCCGACCTGACGGTGGCCTTTTCCCATAAAAAGCGCGGCCACATGGTTATGCCAGGGCTGGAATATGCGGGCGAGGTGGTCACCCATGACATCGGCATTAGCGAAAAAGCGATCCTGGATGTGGCGCCCACGGTTTTTGAGAACGCCCCGGCGCTTTGGCGCGGTGACCTGCCGAAACCTCAAAAGGGCGCTTACAAGCACAAGCGTGGGCATCTTCTCGTTATTGGCGGCGGCGTTGAGATGTCCGGCGCCGCCAGAATGGCGGCCAGATCAGCTTTACGGGCCGGGGCCGGGCTGGTGACGACGCTGGCGCCCAAGGAAGCCATTTCTGCCTATGCGGAAAACCAGCTCTCGGTAATGTCAAAAGGCTACGGTGATGAAAAGGCCTTTTCCGAAGCCATCAAAGATAAGAAATTTAACGCCTTTGTCATAGGCCCGGGGCACGGCGTGGGTGAGGGGACCAAGGATAAGGTTTTACAGGTGCTGGCAACTGGCAAACCCTGCGTTCTGGATGCCGATGCTCTTACTAGTTTTGAAGGCGATACCGGGGCGTTTGAGGGGGCACTTCATAAAAATTGCGTCATCACCCCCCATTTTGGGGAATTCAAGCGGCTGTGGCCGGATATCGACTGGACCGACAAGATTGCAGCCGCTGAGGAAGTTGCAGGGCGCACCGGCTCTGTCTGCCTTCTGAAAGGTCCGGATACGGTGATTTCAAATGGCAAAACCACGATCATCAATACCCATGCCAGCCCGCATTTGGCCACCGCAGGTTCGGGCGATGTTCTGGCCGGGATTATCGCCGGGTTTCAGGCTCAGGGGCTTGATGTCTTTTCCGCCACCGCCATCGGGGCCTGGATCCACGGCGATGTAAGCCTAACCCTCGGCCCCGGCCTGATCGCCGATGACCTGATTGAGGGCATACCTGAGGTTTTAAAAAAATTTACGCTTAGGGACTAAAACCCGACAAAAAAACTGGTGTTTTTTTCCTTACCTGTGCTATAGCCCGTCTCACGAAGTCGGGCGGCTTGAGATCGACTGAAATTGGGCGGCTTAAACCCGCATTAAATAAAGAGTTTAGCGGGCGTGGCGGAATTGGTAGACGCGCTGGTTTTAGGTACCAGTGTCTTACGACGTGGGGGTTCGAGTCCCTCCGCCCGCACCAGCAAAAAAACAATGCAAAAACAATACAAAAACAATAACGGCAAGATTTAAGAGATAACCATGAAATTCGAAGAAGTCATCAGTACGGGCCTAAGCCGATCGTTCAACGTTGTGATCGCTGCCCAGGATGTTGAAAGCCAGTTCGAGGCAGAGTTGAAAAACCTGAAAGCGCGATCCAACATGAAGGGCTTTCGCCCCGGCCATGCCCCGGTATCCCTGATCAAAAAACAGCACGGCCCGGCCATTCGTGGCCAGGTGCTGGAGCAGATGGTCAACACTGCGGCTGAGAAAATTGTCAGCGAAAAGAATTTCAAGCTGGCCGACACCC
>JAZFRG010000122.1:0-3245 GCA_036445535.1 Sphingomonadales bacterium | reverse complement strand
AAGTATGCCGAAGGCTATCCAGGCAAACGTTATTACCAGGGGTGCCACAGCGTTGATCAGGCCGAAACCCTGGCGATTGAGCGGGCTAAAGAGCTTTTTGACTGCGAGTATATCAACGTCCAGCCCCATTCGGGTGCTCAAGCTAACGGCGCAGTCATGCTGGCCTTATTACAGCCCGGCGACACAATTTTGGGGATGTCCCTGGCCGCCGGAGGACATTTGACCCACGGCGCCCCGCCGGCGCAGTCGGGAAAATGGTTTAATGCCGTCCAATACGGCGTCACCCGCGATACCCACCTGATAGATTTTGATGAGGTTGAAGCGCTTACCAAAGAACATCAGCCCAAACTTATTATTGCTGGCGGCTCGGCCTATCCCAGAGAGATTAATTTCAAGCGTTTCCGCGAAATTGCCGACATGGTGGGTGCGTATTTAATGGTTGATATGGCCCATTTTGCCGGGCTTGTAGCTGGCGGTGTGCACCCAAACCCGCTGCCCCATGCCCATATTGTTACGACAACCACCCACAAAACCCTAAGAGGCCCCCGGGGTGGTATGATTTTGGGCAATGATCTGGATATCGGGAAAAAGATTAATTCGGCTGTTTTCCCGGGCCTTCAGGGCGGTCCCTTGATGCATGTCATTGCCGCCAAGGCGGTTTCCTTTGGCGAGGCCCTGCGCCCGGAGTTTAAGGAATATTCAAAAAATGTTGTGGCCAACTCAAAAGCCTTGGCTTCTCGCCTTAAGGAAAACGGCTTTGATGTCGTCTCCGGCGGCACCGATACCCATTTATCGCTCATAGACCTTAGGCCAAAGGGGCTGACCGGCAAGGCCGCCGATGAGGCCTTGGAGCGGGCTTCGATTACCTGCAACAAAAATGGCGTCCCGTTTGATCCGGAAAAACCATTTATAACCTCGGGCATTCGAATTGGCTCTCCGGTGGGCACCACGCGCGGGTTCGGGGTTGAAGAATTCACATTAATTGCGGATTTTATCACCGAAGTTCTGGATGGCCTGACCGCCGATCCAGAGGCGAATGACAAAATAGAACAAGGGGTTAAAGCCAGGGTGGAAGGGCTTTGTAGGGCTTTCCCAATTTATCCTGAACTTTAGGCTCCACGAGGCAATTGAGTTTAAAGCCTAGAACCAAGAGAGGAAATATTATGCGCTGTCCGTTTTGTGGAAATGATGAAACCCAAGTCAAGGATTCGAGACCTTCCGAGGATAATTCTGCAATCCGCAGACGCCGTCTGTGCACCGGGTGCGGGGCACGTTTTACCACCTTTGAGCGGGTTCAGCTTCGGGAGCTGACGGTTCTTAAACGCAATGGCCGCAGAACGCCCTTTGATCGCGCCAAGCTTGAGCGCTCGATCGATATTTCGCTTCGCAAAAGGAATGTTGAGCCTGACCGGGTTGAACGCATGATCAACGGCCTTGTCAGGCAGTTGGAAAGCATGGGAGACAGCGAAGTTACCGCGGAAACCATAGGTAAACTGGTGATGGAGGGTCTTGAGAGCCTCGACCATGTCGCCTATATACGCTTTGCCTCTGTTTACAAAAACTTCCGGGAAGCCGCAGACTTCGGGAAATTTGCTGATGAGGTCAGCGGCACTGATAAAAGTGACAACAAAAAATCTTAAGACCTTTTCCGAAAAGGAAACTCTTTTCATGACAAATGCCCTGGCCTTGTCGGTCAGGGAGCTTGGCAATGTCTGGCCTAACCCTTCTGTGGGCTGTGTTTTGGTCAAGGGCGGCGAGATTATTGGCCATGGCTGGACCCAGGCAGGGGGGCGACCCCATGCCGAGGACAGGGCCCTTCAAATGGCCGGTGAAACCGCCCGGGGTTCTACCGCTTACGTTTCCCTGGAACCTTGCGCCCACGAAGGCGAAACCCCCTCATGCGCGCGTTTATTGGCGGAAGCCGGGGTTAAAAGGGTTGTTTATGCCCTTGCAGATCCTGATCCCCGAACATCTGGCAAAGGGGCGGAAATACTTAAAAAAAGCGGGGTTGAGGTGCAAACCGGGCTGGGTGAAAAAGAGGCCCTTCGAATTAATCAGGGGTTTTTCACCCGGCTGTCCCAAAAACGTCCGATGGTTACCCTTAAAATGGCGATCTCAAACGATGGCATGATTGCTGAAGGGGAGGGCATCAGGACCGCCATAACCGGTCAGGACACCAACCTTTTTACGCAAAAGCTCCGCGCCAAATACGATGCCATTCTGGTTGGGATTGGCACCGGTTTGGCTGACGATCCCTCCCTGACTTGCAGGATAGCGGGTCAGGAACACTTATCCCCGGTCAGGATTGTCCTCGACCGGACCCTGAAAACACCACCAAAATCAGCCCTTATGAAGGGCGCAAAAAAGGTACCGCTTTGGATCGTCAGCGAAGCAACTGAATTACCCCGCCATTTGGCCAAAAAAGGGGTCGAATTGATCTCTGTAAAAGACATTAGAAACATTAAAGAAGTTATTGAAAACATAGCAAAAAAAGGAATTACAAGACTGATCGTTGAAGGCGGGTCAACGGTAAACACAAGTTTTCATGAAAGCGGCCTGGTGGATTACATTTATGTGCTTAAAAACCCCGCCCTTGAGCTGGGCTCTGATGGGGTCCCGGCGTTTCGTAACCCAAAAATCCTAAAGGGCGATAAATTGCTGGGTTTTAAATCCTACAAACGCGACCATATTGGGCAAGATGTTATAGATTTTTTGGAAAGAAGCGTCTAAGGGTCAGCCATGTTTACAGGCATTATCACAGATATTGGCGAAATCGCCGGGATCGTCCATGAAAGCGGTGCTAAACTGACCCTTTCGGCGCCGTTTTCTAGCGATTCCGTTAAAATTGGGGCTTCCGTGGCCTGCTCGGGGGTTTGTCTGACCGTCGTGGAAAAAAAGCAAAACACCCTGGTTTTTGAGGCTTCGGAAGAAACCTTGGGCAAAACCACGCTGGGGCACTGGCAAAAGGGCACCAAGATTAACCTTGAACGCTCTTTAAAGGCCGGCGATGAACTTGGTGGCCATTTTGTCATGGGGCATGTCGATGCGGTCGCCGAAATTCTTGAGATTTCCACGCTGGAAGGCGCAAAAAACCTGACCCTTTCGCTGCCTGGGGCGATGTTAAGCTTGGTCGCGAAAAAGGGCAGCGTTGCCATTGACGGGGTCTCCTTAACGGTAAACGCGGTTTCAAATGAAACCTTTGAGGTGGCGATTATTCCGCATACCGAAAAAGTCACCACCCTTGG
>JAZFRG010000121.1:0-3166 GCA_036445535.1 Sphingomonadales bacterium | reverse complement strand
AATCTGCACCGAAGCGGTGACGACAATGGCAAAAACCATATAAAAACCAAAGTGCCTCATGCGCTCCCTAAATTTAAACCAAATCACTAGAATTGGCAGGTAAACAACGGCCAACAGCCCAATCTCTTGCCATGAAACAAACAAAATCTGGCCCGCTAAAAGGTCTTTAATTTCCTCAGATCCCATCGGCTGGTTGGCCAAAACCAAAAGCGCCATCGAGGCCGCCAGAACAAAGCTGCCGCCAATTAAAGCCTCCTGATAAGCTTTTAGGCGTTTTTCAGCCCAGGAAAAAAACACCCCCGATAAAAGCGCCGCCGAGAAGGCAAAAATATTAACCAGCACAAGGTCGCCTAAAGTGTGAACCTCACCGATATAAAGGGTGGCAATAACCGCCCCCAGCCCGGCGATCTGGGCGGTCGCGAGATCGATAAAAATAATCCCCCGTTTCAGGACTTCAAGACCTAAAGGAACGTGGGTAGCAACGACCAGAAGGGTGGCCACCAGGGCTGGAGCAATAATTGATAAAAGCGTTAAATCAAAATTCATTTGGCATTCTCCACCAGCATATTAATGGTGACATCAAAAAGCTTGAAAATATCATCCGCTTCTTTGGTGCCGCCGACCGTAAAAGGCAAGGTTAACTCAGGAATATTTGAGCGCTTGGATAACCAGCGGGAGGGTTTGTCGTTTTCATAAGCCCCGTTTAAAATCAGTTTTGGCGGGTTATCCTGGATCTGGTTTAAAACCGCCTGCAAATGAGACGTGGTGGGCGGGATCCCGGGACGCGGTTCCAAGGTGGTCACGACATTTAGCCCCAGCCAATCAACCAGATAAACCCAGGTTTTATGCTGGACAACCACAGGCAGGTCGCGCAAAGGGGCGGCGGCGGTCTCCCACTTAATAATCGCCGCCTGCCAGCGGCTAGCGAAGGCCTGGTACCTAGCGCTGTAAAAGGCGGCATTATCCGGATCCAACTCAGCAAACCTTTGGCTTAGAGCCTCAGCCACTATGGAAATATTATGCGGGTTACCAATAATGTGCGGGTTGCCCTGGGGGTGAATGTCGCCAAGCGCCCGATCAACGCTTGTTGGCACTTCAAGCTTTTCAACAAAATCTGCAGCCGCAAAATTGCCCCTAGCACTTGGCTGAACATCCTTGTTGGCGCTTTGGCGCAGCAACAAGGGCAGCCAGCCAATCTCAAGGTCTGCACCATTACAAACCACAATATCTGCTTTTCTGACCGCCGCGATCAGGCTTGGCCGCGCAGTTACAAAATGCGGGTCCTGCAAAGGGCTAGTGGCATCACGTACCTTGACCTTATCGCCGCCAAGCTCCCGGGATAACGCTCCCCATTCTGGCTCACAAGCGAAAACCTCAAGGTCGGCTAGGGCCGGGCTGGAAAAAGTGGCCATTAAAAACCCGAAAAATAACGTTTGGAAAATTTTATTCATTTTTCTTATCCGTTTAAAAATTGTGGGCGCCGTGGGCACCAATGCTCATAATAAATTGCAGGAAAATCCGGTTGTCTGAAAAAAGCGACGACAAATCACGGGTAAATTGAAGCCTGACAATGCTGAATTCATTCCGCGCCCAATCAATGGCAAACTCATGGGTCCTTGGGGTCATACCAAAACTGTTAAGCCCGGTATCAGCCAAGAGAGCGGAAAAATTATCTTCCGGATTCAGCTGGGAATAGCGGTACCCTGCCCGCCATCCGACAGCAAACTTGTACATGCCCTCAACGTAAAACCCGCTGTCAGTGCCGTGGTAGGGGATGCCATTGAAATCGCCGTCACGCTTTCTGAGCAAAAATTCGCCCACAAGCGTGAAATATCTTTCTTTGATATTTCCATGCGGGGACCACTGGTATTTGAAGTGGGCAATTAAAAGTTTGGTTGTCCCGGTAAAAGACAAAAGATCAGGAAAAGCATCATCCGGTTCACCAAACATCTGTCCATCTGCTTTGGCATGAAGGTAGGAGACCCCTGCCAGCCAGCTATTGCTAAAACCAATATCGCCGCCAAACCGGGCGAAGGCCGTGAATGCCCCGGCACCATCGTTTAAAGCACCGCCAGCCGGGAAATCCGCGCCCCGGAAAACCCCGCCACCAAGCTGGATATAAGTGGTTGTCGGAAATACAATCGCCACCTGGACACCATCATCGTTATAGTTAGCCCCGCCCAGAAATGCCTGATATGGCAGGGGGCGAATGGCAAAATTATCGGTGTGGGAATGGTTTTCGTTTAAATACCCAAGGGCGGCAAAAAACCGCCCAGCTTTCAGGGTTAACCCGCTGGGCAGGCTCAAGGTCTGGATATAAGCCTCTTCCAACTCAACCTCAGTCCCCTCATCGCTGGCATCAAAGGCAATCGTCGTCGAAGCAAAAAAGAGGTCATTAACGTTGGCTGATAAATTCAATTCGGTCTCGCCTAAAGAGAACCCTTCCGGGCCCGGACCGGCTTCTCCGAAGAGGGGAAAACCCGGAATAGAAAACATTTCCGGGTCGCGTTTAAAATTGGCATAGCGGCCGTTGAAAACCACCCCAATCAGGGGGTTAAAGGAATTACTTTTGCCCTCCACCCCTGCCGTTACCGGGGTCACCCGAGCAGGTTCGGCCTGGCGTGTTTTTTCGGTCTCAGGGATTGTATTAACCGGCCTCGCTTCCAAATCTTCAATGCGGCTTTCCAGCTTCTCAATCGCCTCCTCATACATCTCCCGAAGGCGCTGCATTTCGGCTTTTATTTCGGCAATTTCATCATCCTCAGCTTCAGCCCAAACCGGATTTGAACCAAAACCAAGAACCCCAAGGCAAAGCAAAATAACTTTTAAATAACTAAACTTCATGATCCCTCCCCTAGTGCTTGCAATTGGCGCAAAGGCCATAAATTTCGACAGTTTGGTGTTTTATTTGAAAGGAATTATCCTCAGCCAACGCCTCAAATGAAGACTCCAACCGCTCGGAATCAATTTCGATCGCCTGCTGGCAGCAGGTACAAATGAAGAAATTGGCAGTGTGTGCGGTAACAGGATGCGAACAACCACCAAAAGAGTTTTGCGATTCAATCCGGTGCACAAGGCCATTTTATATCAAAAAATCAAGGGCGCGGTAAACCGTGGTCGGCTTGGTGGAATGCGACTTGCCACCAAAATTTTCGATAATTTCATA
>JAZFRG010000120.1:0-2177 GCA_036445535.1 Sphingomonadales bacterium | reverse complement strand
GGTTTGTGGAAATTGTCGAGCGCAGCCAACAGCGCCTTATTAAAGTCGGCCAAATTTTTATAACCATCGGGCACCGGGATTTTTGACGAGACTACAAAGGCCTCAAAATTGTTCATTAATCCGGCTCGCTCATCGCCCAAAAGCCGCCAACACATAACCTGAAAGGCAATAAGCTCCTGGTGAAATTCATTAAAGCCGAGGCCAGCTTCAAGGTGATCGAGGGCCTTTTGTAATCTCCCAGTCGAATCAGAAGCTTTGCTGCCTCAAGTTTTAGCTCAATTGAGTCGGGATTTAATCCAATGGCTTTTTCCAGGGTTGCCAGCGCCTCGGTTTTTTCATCACGGGTAATCTGAATTTTTGCCAGCCGCCATAGGCTCCTTGGGTTTTCGCCAAAGACGGCATCAATTTCCCCCAGCGCCTTGATGCCCGCCGCCTCATTTCGGGTTCGAAGCAAGGTATCGACATACTGGAGCCTGAGTTCTAGGTTTTTTGGCACCGCCTGGATGGCCTTGGTGTAAGAGCTTAAAAAGTCATCGCGCTCAACCCCGATGGTTTCGTTCAGGGCCTCGTGGGCTTCCAGATAGTCAGGTTTTATCTCGACGGCTCTTTGAAAAAGACTTTCCGCGGCGGCGTGTTCGCCCAAATCCAGCCGGGTCAGGCCAAGATTAAAATAAAGCATCGCGTTGCCCGGGGCGCCGCGGGTAGCCTGCTCAAAAACCTGAATTGCCTCCTGGTGCTTTTGAACATTTTTCAAGGCCAGGCCGAGATCATTCATCGCTGAAAAAGCCTTGGGGTTTTTTTTAACCGCGGGCCTTAGCCATTCTACTGCCTGTTCGTACCGGCGAAGATGCAAAAAGGTTTTACCGAGCAAAGCCCAGGGTCTGATATCTGGGTAAGGCCAGGTTTTAGCGGCCATTTTCAAGGGCGGAATGGCTTCTTTGTAATCGCCCAGGTCAAACAGAATTTTACCTTTTGAGAAAAGCGCATCCGGGAAATCAGGATTTTTTTCCAGCAATTCAGATAGAACCTTTAACCCGGCCTCGCTTTGTCCCTGGAAATGTATCAACAAAGCCAGTTGGTTGCTAACAAGGGTGTTGTTTTCATCCAGGGCCAAAGCTTCCCGGCAAGCAACCTCAGCGCCCACAAAATCGCCCTTTTTCTGGGCCTCGATTGCGGTTTTTATTAGCCCTGCTATTTGGCGGTTATTGGTCATGAGCGCACTTTACTTTATGGTCGGGGCCTTGGCCAGAAAAAGCCGGCGAGGAATTTTTTTTATATCAGTCAAAGGGGATGAAACCAGCTACCACTCTTGGTTTCCCGGCCAAGTCATGGTGGGTTTCGAGGTTGGTAAAATGTGCATCTTTTAAAATTTTTCTGACCTCGGTTTCCTGGGTTTCACCAATTTCAAAAAACACCCAACCCCTTCCTTTTAAAAGGCCACAGCTTAAGGGGATTAAAACCCGGTAATGGAAAAGCCCATCCCCGCCACCATCGAGGGCAAGCAACGGATCATATTTTGAAACCTCCGGGGCCAAAGTTTCAATCTCTCTGGTTTCAATGTAAGGAGGGTTGGAAAGGATCAAATCAAATTTCCAGTCCCCTGGATCATCGCTCAACCAATTAAAACTTTCAAAGGTAGCGCGGTCTTGAAGATTTAAATCTTTGGCATTTTCACGGGCACACTCCAAAGCGTGTTCGTTTGCATCCACCCCAAGGCCCGTGGCATTTTTCCGCATCGATAAAATGGATAGCAGCAAACATCCAGACCCGGTGCCAAGGTCCAAAATCCGGAAAGGGCTTTCGTTGGGGATTTTTTTCAAAACCGCTTCAACCAAGGTTTCGGAATCCGGTCTTGGGATCAGGGTGGCGTCATTAATTTTAAAAGGAAGCGACCAAAATTCCTGAACCCCGGTGATCCGGGCGATGGGTTCCCGGCTTTTACGGCGCTCAATAAGCCCCACAAATTTTTCAAGAGTGTCCGGGCTAACGTTTTCATCCCAGCGGGTCAGAAGGTTTTCGCGGCTGGCCCCTAAAACATGCGCCAATAAAATTTCGGCATCCAGACGGGCGGTCCGCGCGCCCATGGGTTCAAGGGTTTTGGTGGCGTATTTTAAAACCTCGCGAACGAGCGACATTTAGGTTTCCATCGCCGCCAACTGCTGGGCCCGGTGTTCCTG
>JAZFRG010000119.1:0-3094 GCA_036445535.1 Sphingomonadales bacterium | reverse complement strand
GGGGCGCCCTACCACAAAAAGCCACTATTTTTAGCGGGTTTTTGCTTTCCTAGAGGGATTCCATGACAAGAATAAGACAAAGCCCTTTAACCGGGCGGATTTTTGTTTTAAGGGCATATGTGAAAGTGACCACTAAAAATACGGGGGAAGCCAAATCCGTGGCCAGTTCTAAGAAAACCATTACCTATAAAGACGCCGGTGTTGATATTGCCGCTGGTGATGCCCTTGTGGAGCGCATCAAACCGCTAGCCAAATCTACCCGAAGAGCGGGCGCTGACAGCGATCTGGGCGGCTTTGGCGGGCTTTTTGACTTAAGGGCCGCGGGTTTTAAGGATCCGGTCCTGGTGGCCGCCACAGACGGCGTTGGCTCGAAGGTTAAAATCGCCCTCGAATGCAATATTTTAGACACTGTGGGCATTGATCTGGTGGCCATGTGCGTCAACGATTTGATCGTTCAAGGCGCGGAACCCCTCTTTTTCCTAGATTATTTCGCCACCGGGCACCTGGAAATTGACCCTGCCCACCAGATAATCTCGGGCATCGCTGAGGGTTGCCGACAGGCCGGATGCGCCCTTATAGGCGGGGAAACCGCCGAAATGCCCGGCCTTTACCAAGGAAAAGACTTTGATTTAGCGGGGTTTTCCGTGGGCGCGGCCGAACGCGGGACCCTGCTTTCCCCGGATAATGTCAAAACCGGTGATATCATATTGGGCCTGCCCTCAAGCGGGATCCATTCAAATGGTTTTTCCCTGGTTCGGAAAATAGTTGAAGAACATGGCATAAGTTATTCAGATACAAAGGTTTTTGAAGGTTGTGAAGGGACGCTAGGCGAAGCCATATTAGCCCCTACCAAAATTTACGTTGAAGCGCTTCTGCCGCTTTTAAAGGCTGGCAAAATAAAAGCCCTTTCGCACATTACCGGCGGCGGGCTTATTGAAAATGTGCCGCGGACCCTTCCAAACGGCGTCGATGCTTATCTTGAGGCCGATAATTGGGAGATTCTGCCTATCTTTAACTGGCTCCAGGACATGACTGCCCTGCCCCCCATCGAGATGCTAAAAACCTTCAATTGCGGGATCGGTATGGTCGTCATTGCATCGCCGGAGGATGCCAAATCAGTTTTGGCCATTGAGGGCGCTGTGGAAATTGGGGTTGTTTTCGCCTCTGATGCTGAAAAACCAAGCTGCTATATTTGCAGCAAAGATGGGGCTTTGGGCCAATCAGGGCCGTGGCAAACCAAGCCGGGTGGCGATCAAAAATGAGAACCTTACGGACCGCCATTCTAATTTCCGGACGGGGTTCCAATATGGAAGCCCTGGTTAAGGCCGCCAGCAAAAAAGATTTCCCAGCAGAAATTGTCCTGGTTTTATCCAATCGGCCCGATGCCGAGGGCCTGAAATTTGCCAAGAAGGCAGGCATTCCCACGGTGGTCGTCGATCATACCAAATTTGAAAGCCGTGATGCGTTTGAGGAAGCCATCGACGAGAACTTAAAAACTGCCAAGACCGAGTTGGTTTGTTTGGCGGGCTTCATGCGGGTTTTGAATGCCACATTTGTTAACCGGTGGCGCGACCGCATTCTGAACATTCACCCTTCCCTTTTGCCCTCTTTCCGGGGTCTTCACACCCATGAGCGGGTTTTGGAAGCAGGCGTTAAAATTACCGGGTGCACGGTTCACTTTGTGCGTCCTGAAATGGACGACGGGCCGATAATAATCCAGGCAACGGTGCCGGTAAATCCAGAGGATACGGTGATAACTTTGGCCGCTCGCGTTCTTGAGTTTGAACACAAAATTTACCCAAAGGCCTTAAAACTGGTGGCTGAAGGCAAGGTCAAGGTGGCCGGTGGCAAGGCCAGTATCTCCAGCCAAAAGCGCGTAATAAAAGGTATTACTAATCCTTCTACATAAAAAAAGGCAGGAAAACCTGCCCTTTTTTCATGAAACCTAAAGGTTTTAGCCGACGATTTCGCTCTTCTTGAAAAAGAACTCAATTTCGTTGGCTGCATTCTCAACTGAATCGGAACCATGGACCGAATTGGCTTCAATGCTTTCGGCAAAGGTTTTGCGGATCGTGCCCTCGTCGGCATCCTCAGGATTGGTCGCGCCCATGACCGTCCGGTTTAGAAGCACCGCGTCGGGGCCCTCAAGAACCTGAACAACGACCGGACCAGAGGTCATAAATTCAACCAGATCATTATAAAAGGGACGCTCTTTATGAACCGCATAAAAGGCCCTAGCCTGGGTCTCCGTAAGGTGAAGCCTTTTCTGGGCGACAATTCTAAGGCCCGCTTCCTCAAACATGGCATTGATGCTGCCGGTTATATTGCGCCGTGTTGCGTCGGGCTTGATGATTGAAAGTGTCCGTTCGATAGCCATTTTTCTGGGTGCTCCTTAAAGCCTTGATCGTCTAAAATTTGGCTGGCTTATAACGCTGGATTTTGTCGGGCGCAAGGCGAAAGTCTAGGTCTTTTTCTTGGACCATTTACCAGTTTCATCCTGGCTCCAGTAAATCATTTCAAATCCTTTGGCTTGCAAATTTTTCCAACGCTCTCTCGCCTCCTTGACCTGGCCCTCGGAAGCCCCTTCAAAAAGGAAAAAAATCCGCTCATAAAAATCAATGTTTTCCACTATGGCATCGGGAAAAATAAAGGCAAAATCAGCCTTGTTTAAATTTTCATCGGAGCTTGTCAAAAGCACCGGCTCATCTGTGACATGCTTGGAGGCCGGGGTTCCATGGGGCAGAAAGCCCTCGGGGTCTCTGGTCCATAGCACCGTGTCATAGGCCGCCACGTCCTCCTCATGGGCAAACCGAACCACGCAGCGATGGCCGGTTTCATAAGCCTTTGTTAAAAGCTGAAAAAGCGCCGCCTCGGGGGTTGAGCGCGTCAGGTGATAAAAATTTATTGCGGACATTTTTTTTGGATTACTTGCCCTCAAAGTTATCGCGGGTGTATTGGTCTAAAAGTCTTACCCCATACCCGGTAGCGCCCTTGTCCCACAATCGGCCGGGTTTAAGGGTCCAGACCATCCCGGCGACATCAATGTGGGCCCAGGGAACGCCATTGGTAAAGCGTTTCAAAAATTGTGCCGCGG
>JAZFRG010000118.1:0-2694 GCA_036445535.1 Sphingomonadales bacterium | reverse complement strand
ATGAATATTCATTTGTGAAAACCTTAAAAGAAGTGTTTGAAATTAATCTGCCAGCTCGGGGGCCAATTTCTTCACCGCGTCGATCAGTGAATTGACCGCCTCAAGAGATTTTTGAAAGCCCTCTTTTTCTTCGCCCTGAAGCTCGACCTCAACAATGCGCTCTACTCCCCCTTCCCCAAGGATTATGGGAACACCAATATAGCTGCCATCAACCCCATATTCACCGGAAAGATAGGCGGCACAGGGCAGTAAGCGTTTTTTGTCTTTAAGGTACGCCTCGGCCATCTGGATCGCAGCACTGGCGGGGGCGTAATAGGCCGATCCGGTTTTTAGAAGACCGACAATCTCAGCGCCACCATCGCGGGTGCGCTGGATGATGGCGTCAATTTTTGCTTGGGTAGACCAGCCCATTTTGATCAAATCTGGTACCGGGATTCCGGCGACTGTGGAATAGCGCGCCAACGGCACCATGGTATCGCCGTGGCCACCCAGAACAAAAGCAGTGACGTCTTCAATCGAGACCTTGAATTCCTCCGCCAGGAAATACCTGAAGCGGGCACTATCAAGAATGCCGGCCATGCCGATGATTTTATGGGTCGGCACCTCTGAATACTTTTGCAATGCCCAAACCATGGCATCTAGCGGGTTGGTAATGCAGATAACAAAAGCATCGGAAGCAAATTTTTTGATGCCGTCACCGACCGCTTTCATAACCTTGAGATTAATCCCCAAGAGGTCGTCACGGGACATACCGGGCTTCCTGGGAACGCCAGCGGTGACAATAATGACATCAGCTCCCTTGATCCCTTGGTAATCGTTAACCCCCTTGAGGTTGGCATCAAAATCCTCAATTGGGGAAGATTCGGCCAGATCGAGGGCTTTGCCCTGTGGCAGCCCCTCAACAATGTCAAAAATAACAACATCGCCTAGCTCTTTCAATGAGGCCAAATGCGCCAGGGTTCCGCCGATCATCCCGCCACCGATGAGTGCAATTTTTCTGCGTCCCATATCTAAAAATCCCTAAAGTCTTTTCAGGCTCTCTGCCCCTTAAGAAGATACGAGCGTACTAGCGTGCTTTTCCCCATATCGCAAGTGAATCTCATCAAGATTTTCAAGGAAATTTCTAAACCGCGTGACCTTTGGCAAGGTAAACCTTTGACTGCATTTCAATGAGGCGCGAGGCGGTTCTGGAAAACTCAAATGATCCGTCACCGGCGGGGTATAATTCTTCCGGTAAGCCCTCGGCAGAACAGATGAATTTGACATTATTTTCATAAAAAACATCAATCATTGTCACAAACCGTTTTGCTTCATTGCGGCGGTCTTTTCCCATCTTGGGGATAGCTACAACGATTACCGTATGATAGCGCCAGGCGATGGCAAGATAATCCGCCGCCCCTAGCGGGTTGGAGCATAGCCGTTTGAAGGAAAAAACCGCGACGCCTTTGGCGCATTTCGGGACAAAAATCTTGCGCCCCTGTACCTCAATCTCATCCGAGGGCACGGTAGACGGATCACCGACATCCCGGTCAGTCAGCGTCCAAAATGCTTCTTTCAGTTTTTGCGTCGTCGCCTCATCCACCGGGGTATAATAAACCTGCAGGCCTTTGATCCGTTGGTAGCGATAATCGTGGGGTCCGGTAAGTTCAATAATTTCCATCTGGTTTTCGATTAGATCAATAAAGGGCAGGAAAAGTTTGCGGTTAAGGCCATCCTTGTAAAGATCAACCGGTGGCCGGTTGGAAGTAGAAATGATGACCACACCGAGATCAAACAAGCCCTGGAACAGACGGCCCAGGATCATAGCGTCGGCAACATCGTTGACCTGGAATTCATCGAAACATAACAACTTCACCTCACTGGCAATTTTTTCCGCCAAGGGGGCAATTGGATCCCCCAAGGTTTTCCGGCCAATTTCCTTTTTCAAGTCTTCCGGGACCGCACCCCGCCATGTGTGAATTTGACTATGAATATCCTGCATAAACTGGTGGAAATGAACCCGGCGTTTTTCGGTGAGGGGAATCGATTCGAAGAACAGGTCCATCAACATTGATTTGCCGCGCCCAACCGGGCCCCAAATGTAAATACTCTTTGGCGCACCAGTATCCTTGCCCCTGAAAAGTTTAAAAACGCCCTTGGCGGTTTTGGCTGCGATGATGGCTTGAAAATGGTCCTCCAGCTTTTCAGCCACAGCCTTTTGCGAGGGGTCGGGTTTTAACTCTCCCAAATCAAGATGTTGCTGATACCTGGCCAAAGGGCCAATTATTTCGAACTTTGCCATGGATCAGAAGTGTATTTGTTTTTCAGGACCTGACAAGAAAAACTAGGCCTTGCGGGATACCATCATTTTTTTTGTTTCGGCAATCGCCTTGGCCGGGTTCAGGCCCTTGGGGCAGGCGTTGGTGCAATTCATGATGGTATGACAGCGGTAAAGTTTAAACGGATCTTCCAGATTATCCAGACGTTCATTGGTTTTTTCATCGCGGGTATCGACCAGCCACCGATAAGACTGCAACAAAATGGCAGGACCTAAATATTTTTTATCGTTCCACCAATAGCTGGGGCAACTGGTTGAACAACAGGCACACAGGATACATTCATAAAGCCCATCCAGTTTTTCACGATCTTTATGGGACTGGATGTGCTCCTTCTCTGGAGCCGGGCCTTCCGTCTGAAGCCATGGTTTGATCGATG
>JAZFRG010000117.1:0-4816 GCA_036445535.1 Sphingomonadales bacterium | reverse complement strand
GTCAAAGAGGGCGACACCGTAACGGAAGGCGACAATATGGTCGAAATGTCGACCGCCAAAGCGGTGGTTGAACTTCCGGCCCCCTTTTCAGGGAAAATCATCAAATTTCATGGTGGCCCTGGGGATGTCATTGATACCGGTGCGGTACTGGTAAGTTTCCAGCTGGAAGGCGAAGATGCCCCGGTATCAGAACCCGAAAAAGCACCGGAACCAAAGGAGGTAGCTGCTGAACCAGCTCCTGAACCAGAGGTTACAAGCGGGCAAGGAGAGATTTTTAAACTCCCTGACCTCGGCGAAGGCTTGCCCGATGCTGAGATTGTGTCGTGGGTGGTTAAAGAGGGTGATCAGGTCACCGAGGGTGATAACATGGTCGAAATGTCGACCGCCAAGGCCGTCGTTGAGGTCCCATCCCCGTTTACCGGAACGGTCGTAAAACTCTACGGCGGCCCCGGGGATGTTATTTTAACCGGGGCGCCGCTTATTGAAATTAACACCGGTTCCAAGCCGTCTGCCAAGAAACCTGAACCCGAAATGAAGCCTGTCAAAGAGGCCAAAGGGGATAGTGGCACGGTGGTTGGTGCCGTGGTGGTTGGTGATGAAATTAAGTCAGAAACCAAAACCGATGCTTCCGGGATCAAGGCATCCGCTGCGGTTCGCGCCCAAGCACGAAAACTGAAGATTAATTTGGCCTCAATCAAAGGAACCGGTCCTGATGGTGCCATTTCCTTGGGCGACGTTAAAAGGGCGGCTGAGGGTGGAGCGCCTGAAGTTACAGCTAAACCTATTGTTTCTGGGGATGTCAGTATTTCCCCTGCGGCTAAAACCACGGCGATGGCGCTGGGCATTGATATTGGTGCTGTTCAGCCTGAGGCTGGTGCTAAAATGGTCACCAAAGGCGATGTTCTTCGTGCCGCCAAGGATAATCTGGGTGGGGCCGCCGCTCCATCGGCACCAATAGCCACCTCTAAAGAGGTTCAGGCAGCGCCTAAGGTGAGGGCCTATGCGGCCTCTCGCGGCATTGATCTGGCCACCATTAAACCCACAGGCCACGTTGGAAACATCACCATGGCAGATGTTGAAGGGGCTAAAGCAGGCGTTGTTCAGGCAGAAATTCCCCAAGGCACTTATGCCAGGCCAGAACGTGCTTTTGAGGTTACCGGTGAGCCCCAAAAACTTGTCGGTCCCCGCCGGGTCATGGCCCAGGCTATGGCCAAGGCCAATGCCGAGGTCTGCAACACTTCGATTTTTGATCAGGTTTCGCTCAATCGCTGGGCCGGGAAGCAGGACATTACGGTGCGGATTATGCGCTCGATTATTGCTGCAAGCTTTGCCGAGCCCGCTTTGAACGCGCTGTTCGACGGCGAAGGCATGGAAAAAACCACCTCAAAAAGCGTTCATTTAGGGGTGGCCGTGGATAGCCCCAAGGGACTTTTTGTGCCGGTCATAAAGGGCGCTGACAAGCTTGACGGGGCAGGGTTGCGTGCAGAATTAAACCGGCTTCGTAAAGCCATCGATGAAGGCACCATTAAAACCACTGAGATGATGGGTGCAACCATCACGATGACAAATTTTGGCATGATTGCCGGGCGCTTTGCGACCCCGATTGTTTTGCCCCCGCAAGTCGCCATTGTTGGCATTGGTGGGCTTTTTGAACAGCTAGTGCTAAATGAAAAAGGTATTGAAAATCAAAGGTTTATGCCAATTTCTTTAACCTTCGATCACCGCGCCTCAACGGGTGGCGAAGCGGCCCGTTTTCTGGCCGGTGTCTTGAACGATCTGGCGCTAGCTTTTTAAGAAACCATCGTCATCTATCAAATCAGAAATTTCGCTTCTGAAGGGTTCCAGAAGGTCTGCATATTCCTTCCAGGCACCGGCCCCGGTTTCAAAAATAGGCTGGTTTACCTGGGCCAGGCTTAGGGTCTGGATTGCCCGGTCGTTTTTATAGAATTCCAAAACCTGTGGATTCCAGGGCAGGCCGAGGAATTTCAGAATACGTTTCATCTCTTTTTCAGGGTTTTTGACCAGGGTCTCATACTCGACCTCGAGGATATTATCGGGGCACAAGGCTTTCCAATGGGCCATGGTTTCTTCCATTTGTCGGAGATAGGTTGCCATGGCCCCAAAATCATATGCAAATGTTAGTTTTTCGATGAAATAATGCGAATAAATCGAAAGCGCAGTATCCAGAATATTGCGGCGGATATGGATGGCCTTGGCCCAGGGCATGGCCTTTAGGGCGATGCCCAGAAAAAGCCCGTTTGAAAGCATTTTATCGGTGACAAATGGTAACCCGCCCGAAAACCGCTCAGTTGCAGTCTGATAAACCGTTGCCAGATTTCCCCAATCTTTACCTGAAAGGGCATTAATGCCTTCCGGGTAGGGCTTTTCTGCAAGGCGCTCCAGGCGGGCGATCAGCTTGGAATTTAAAAACGGGATCTCATCGCCGCCGGCAACACTTTTATGGCTGGCGAGCATTTGTTCCAAAAGGGAGGAGCCGGTACGCGGCAACCCAACAATAAAAATTGGCGTCAGCTTTTTAAACTTTTCATCGGTCTTTTCAAAAAAGGTTTCCGGAAAAAAGGATTTCTTGGCTGCCCCTGCTGCGTAGGAGAAGGCATCAAATTCGTCGGCAGCAATTTCCCCTTGTTTTTTGGTTGCCCGCTCAAGATGGCCAACAAATTTTTCTTTGTCGGATGACTTGTAATGATGGGCCAGCGCGTAGTTGGCATAAATCGTATCCAGGTCGCTACGACCGCCTTTTAGGGCGGCCTTTTCAAGCGCCTCAAGAAAAACCGGGTCCGGCGTAAAACCCTTTATTCTAAGCGCCAAATCATAAGCCGCCATAAAATCGGGCTCAACCGCAATGGCCTTTTTCAGATATTCTCCAGCCGCTTCTTCATTGCCTGCCCCCAGTTCAAGACGGGCCAGCCAATAAAGCGCTTCAGCATTATCTTCCTTGTAACAAAGCGCCATAAATAGGGCGTGGTGGGCCTCCCGGGTCTGCCCCAGCGAGACATAAAGCTGACCCAGAAGGGTCCAGGTCCCTGGCTGTCGGGGGAAAAAAGTTAGCGATTTTTTATACCAGTCGATGGCTTCATCAAGTTGCTGGCGCTCGAACCGAATAGCACCCAGACCTTGCATCGCAGAGGCTTGATGGGGATCAGCCTTTAAAAGCCCGCGGCAAATATCTTCCGCCGCATCCAGGTGCAAGTCTTTAATTTTCTCGGAAGCCTCAACCAGTTGTTCTTTTATACTGTCGCTTTTGGCCAGTGGAAAAATGCCCCGGGATGTCAGCGAAAAAGGTGCTAGATGTTCAGAGGCTTTTTCCCCGGCCCCAATGCTGGTGGCATATAGCGGTTTTCTAACCTGCCCACTGCTGGGGGAATAAACCGCGCGTTCGGTTTTAGAAAATTCCAGGCAACTTTTTTCAAAGGCCAAGCCACAGAATTTTAGAATATTTTTTATTTGGCTTTCCGGGTTTTGAACCAGGTCTTCGTAGCTGACATCAAGGATAAAATCCGGGAGGGCCTTGTGCCAAAACGCCATCAAATCCTGGTATTGATGGAAATAAGCCCCTATGTCGGCCGGGCTGGCGAGATAGGGCGCTGAGCTAATTGAAAAAATATTTTTGATGATTGAGCTGGCGGTATCTAAGGGGTCTCTTTGAATGTTGATGACCCTGGCGTTTGGGAAAAGTATTTTCAAGAGCCCCAGGACATGAAAGTTGGAGAGCATTTTATCGGTAAAAATCGTTTTTTTCGGGTCAAGTTTTGCCAAACTGGTTTGGTACTTTTCCGAAAGGTCGATTAATTGTTGTTGGCTTAGGTCGGAAACATTTTCCGGGTAGGGCTTATGCGGGACCAGGGTATTTAAATCATTAAACAGCGCCTCGCTAAAGCGTACTTCATCAGAGCCGGACACTTTTGAGTGGCTGGCAAGAATTTGCTCCAGAAGCGTCGATCCCGAGCGCGGCACCCCCACAATAAAAATCGGAGTAATTTTACTGGTCGAAGAGGGGACAGTTTTTTTCAGAAATTCCCGCGTGAAGACCTTTTTGGAATTTGCGAAATTTTCTTCATAATTTTGACGCCACGCCGGGTTCCCGCCAGCTTGCCTGAGCTTGGCATTGGTAAAAAGGTCCAAAGCCCATTCTTTGTTACCCAGTTGGTCGAGGCAGGTTCCAAGTCCAAAGGCAATATTGGCTAAGGATTGAGGAGGCTGGTCGCCAGGGTTTTTTAAAATTTCCCGCAGTTTTTCTGCCAAAGTTTTGGCTTCTTTTTCATCGCTACTTTTGGCCAGAAGCCGAAGGGCCTGACCCATTTTGGGGTCCAGTTTGTGGGCCTTTTCAAACAGACTTTTGGCCTCAATCTGGTTCCCTAAAGCCAATTTCAATTCCCCCAGCCGGAAGTGCGCTTCGGCAGAATCCGGGGCATATTTCAGGGCGTTTTGAAAGGCCTGTTCAGCCTTGATTTCTTGGCGGATTTCGACCAGGGATTGGCCCAATCTCAGCCAGATAAAAGGCTGTTCGGGGAAAATTTTCACGGTCCGTGCAAAATGTTCGGCGGCCTTGTGAAATTCCAGATCCTGGAGGTAAATTAATCCCAATATCTGGTTGGTATCCGGGTAATCCGGGCACAGGTCATAAACCGAAAGGCAAATGGCTTTTGCGGCACCACGCTTGCCTTCGCTTGCCAACTTGTTGGCTTTCACAAGTTCCTTGTGAATTGTTTCGGCGGTTTCTTGTGTTATTTCCAGGGACAAAAAAAGCTCCTAATACCCATAGCCTTTAAGCAGGTCCTTAACGCCGTCCGTAAAA
>JAZFRG010000116.1:0-9961 GCA_036445535.1 Sphingomonadales bacterium | reverse complement strand
ATTGGCAAAATGAGTTTAACCAGGTCGGAATCAATAAGCCAAACCGCGGCGACTAAAAATCCCATGGTCAGGCCGATCCATTTAAGCACGGTTCTAACTTTTGCCATGATTATTGGCGCTCATAATTAAACCCGCGATAGCGAAAGGCAGTGATGGTCCCGTTTTCGCCTTCAACAAATACACCTAGGGTCCCCCGGCCGGGTTCAAGTTCCATCCGGATTGAGCCGTCTTCCTTGTAGGTGGTTTTGGAAGAAAGCGCGCCAAAGGTAAGTACAAGCTCATCATTTTCCATGGCAAAGCTGAGCGTTCCCATTTCATCATTATGGTAGGTACCAGCGTAGCGAGCTTCATTTTCAGGGGCGTTTCTGGGGCGCTCGGGCATGGTACGACCTATCATCGGCGCAACCATTTCTGCAATTCCCGAAATTTCCTGGCGTTGGGCCTCGCCGGCATTTTCACCATCAATGGCTAAATCATAGATGTAATTGGCAATGGTATCGGGCAAATTAAACCCGGGGCGGGAAGTATCATTAATCATGACAGCAACACCCATACCAAGCGCAGGGATAAACGAGACGTGGCTGCGATAGCCCGAAAAAGATCCAAAATGGTGGATCATTTGCTGATCGCGGTAATCGGCCTGGTACCAACCAAAACCATAATGATGGCGCTTATAGGCGGCAAAGGTGGCCTCCAGCGAGGTGCGGGCTTGGTGGGTGCCTTCAACAAGGCCTTCGGGGAAAATTTGTTTTCCGTCAACCAAGCCGTCATTGAGTTGGGCCTCCAACCAAATTGCCATATCGTTAGCGGTTGAAAAGTGGCCACCGGCGGCATGCATGGTGCTATCTATTTTAACCAGCGGAAATTGAATGCTGGAACCGAACCAGGTATGGGGCAGGGCGACGCCAGTTTCCGGGAGCTTGGAAACATAAGCCGTGGTCCCGGCCATCCCGAGCGGGCCAAGGACTTGCTCTTCAACCACTGTTTTCCAGGATTTTCCAGTGACCCGTTCCATCACCATGCTGGCGATTACATAGCCGGTGTTCTGGTAATTAAAGGCATCCGGGGTTTCGGAAAGCGGCATGTTTTTGACAATCTCCATTAATTTTTCGGGATTGTGATCTCCTGTAAAAGCGGTGCGCCAAGTCAGGGCTTCTTCTTCAAGCCCGTGGGTGTGGGAAAGAAGTTGGATTAACGTGACCTCGCCAGCAGGTGAACCTTCCAGCTCAGCCAGGTAATTTTTAATGGGAATATCCAGCTCCAATAAGCTTTTTTGGGCCAGCGATGCAACCGCCAGTCCGGTAAAGGATTTGGTCGATGAGGCTATATAAAACAGCGTATCTGCAGAAACCTGTGACTTTGAAGAAACATCTGTTATTCCATAACCCGTGGCCAAAAGAATTTCATCGCCCCTGACAACAGCAATTGAATAACCGGGAACGACATCCAGATCGGTTTTCAAATCCGCCATAAATGTATCTATTTTTTCTTGGTAATTTATCTCATCCGCAAAGGCCTGGAAACTGGGGTTAAACATTAAAAGGGTGCCAAAAAGTGCCCCCTTAGCTGCGGTTAAAGTTTTTTGGTTTGGCATTTTGAAACCTTTCTATTTTTCCCTATGATGCCACTACCCTGGTTGAGGGATGCAAAAAAATAAAAAGCTGGCCTTGCCATTAGGATAATATGCTAGTATTTCCCCGTGCTTGCCGTGGGGGCATAAATTAAAAGGTATGAAATATGCGCGCATTTATGTTTCCGGGCCAGGGCTCTCAACACATCGGGATGGGGGCAGAACTGGCCAAAAATTCACCCGCCGCCAAGGCGGTTTTTGATGAGGTCGACAGCGTGCTTGACCAAAATCTTTCAAAGTTAATGTTTGAAGGCCCGATCGAAGAGCTAACTTTGACTGAAAACTCTCAACCCGCCCTGATGGCGGTATCCGTGGCCATCATTCGCACCCTGGAATCCCGCGGCATCCTTTTAGAGGACGTAGCCTCTTATGTTGCCGGCCATTCTTTGGGGGAATATTCAGCGCTTTGCGCAACCGGCGCCCTTACCCTTAAAGATGCCGCAGACCTTCTTAAAAAGCGCGGTCAGGCCATGCAGAAAGCTGTCCCCGTGGGTGTCGGGGCAATGGCAGCCCTATTGGGATTGGACTTTGAAACCGTCGCTGAGGTGGCGCTTGAGGCCGCCCAGGATCAAATTTGCACCCCGGCCAATGATAATGCCCCCGGGCAGGTGGTAATTTCCGGGCATCGGGAGGCGGTCGAGCGGGGCATCGAAATTGCCAAGGCAAAAGGCGCCAAAAGAGGGATTTTACTGCCCGTAAGCGCACCGTTTCATTGTTCGTTAATGGCCCCGGCGGCAGACCATATGGCCATTGCCCTTGATAGCGTTGACATTTTTGAACCGAAGGTTCCGGTTATTTCAAATGTTACCGCGATGCCGGTGAGCGATCCGGGCGAGATTAAAAATTTGTTGATTAGTCAGGTAACCGGGGTGGTTCGATGGCGGGAATCGGTGATTAACATGGCCAGCATGGGGGTTCTTATGGGGGTCGAATGCGGGGCCGGAAAAGTACTTAGCGGCCTGGCAAGACGGATTGCCCCGGAAATGGAAACCCTGAGTTTGCAAACCATGGAAGATATTGAACACTATTTGAGCCATTTTCACTAACATAAGGAATTTACTATAAATGTTTGATTTAAAAGGAAAAAAAGCTCTTGTTACGGGTGCAACAGGTGGGCTTGGGACGGAAATTGCAAAAGCCCTGGCTGCCGCGGGGGCAACCGTTGCTATTTCCGGTACCAGGAACGAGCGCCTAAAAGCCGTTGCCAAGGAAATCGGAGATGCCGCCATTGTTATCCCGGCCAATTTATCTGATATGGCCGACGTTGACCGGCTGGCCGCCGAAGCGATCGAAAAAATGGGTGGTATTGATATTCTGGTAAATAACGCCGGCGTAAACCGCGATACCCTGTTAATGCGGATGTCCGAAGAGGATTGGGATACCGTCATGAATGTCAACTTAAAAGCGGCTTTCAAGCTTTCTAAGGCGGTCATGCGGCCGATGATGAAGGCTAGATTTGGGCGGATTATCAATATTACCTCAATCGTTGGCGTTACCGGCAACCCGGGCCAGGCCAATTACACTGCCTCAAAAGCAGGCATTATTGGTTTTTCCAAGTCCATGGCCCAGGAAGTGGCCTCGAGGGGCATTACTGTCAATTGCCTGGCGCCTGGCTTTATTGAAAGCCCAATGACCGATGCCCTCCCTGAGGCCCAAAAAGAGAAACTGTTAGGGGCGATTCCGCAGGGCAAAATGGGGTTGGCCACAGACATTGCCGCCGGGGTGGTTTTCCTTGCCTCTGAAGAAGCCGGGTATATTACCGGCCAAACCCTGCACATCAACGGCGGAATGGCAATGATTTAGCGGTTTTTGTAAAAAGTGCTGGAAACTGAAAAAAAAAGGTTTAGCGTGCTTGGCAAAGGAATATAAACTGTGCTACGAGGACCGCGAAATTCTAAAGGATACCTGGCACCAAAATAGCCAGACTAATAAACAGCCATAATAATAACCAGAATGGGGACTACACATGAGTGATATTGGAGCCGGTGTTAAAAAAATCGTAGTTGAGCACCTGGGTGTCGACGAGGATAAAGTAACCGATACCGCAAGTTTCATTGATGATCTTGGCGCTGACAGCCTGGATACAGTTGAACTTGTGATGGCATTTGAAGAGGAATTCGGCATAGAAATTCCTGATGATGCTGCCGAAAAAATCCAGACCGTTAAAGACGCGATTGATTATATTAAAGCAAATCAATAAACGATTAGCCGGCTAAAATTTACGGGCATCCAGGTCATGTGCTTGGCTGCTTGTTTTTTTTAATCAACTATTTTTTTGAATTGTAGCAAAACGATACTATATTCAAAAACCTTGGCAGACGCTTTTTATTAAAGAGAGAAGGGCATACTCAATGAAACGTGTTGTTATTACCGGACTTGGAATGGTTTCACCGCTTGCGGACGGGGTTGATGCTTCCTTTGATAAGCTTATCGCGGGCGAAAGCGGTTTAAATATAATCACCCGCTTTGACCCTGAAGAATATTCCTGCAAGGTTGCCGGCGAGGTTCCCTTTGGCGATGGTTCCAATGGCACCTTCAACCCTGAAAAATATATGACCCCCAAGGAACAGCGCCGCGTTGACCTGTTTATCCTTTTGGGCATGGCCGCTGGCATTCAGGCCGTGGAAGATGCCGGAATTGGTGATCTTAGTGAGGAAGAAAAACTCAGAACCGGGGTTATGGCCGGGGCCGGCATTGGCGGCCTGCCGGGGATTGAAAAGGCGGCAATTACTCTACATGAGCGCGGCCCCCGAAAAGTTTCACCTCATTTTATTCCCAGCTGCCTGATTAATCTGGTCGCCGGGAACCTTTCAATCCGTTATGGCTTTAAGGGTCCAAACCACGCCACGGTTACGGCCTGTTCCTCGGCTTCTCATGCGATTGGTGATGCCGGGCGCCTGATTATGTTCGGCGATGCCGATATTATGCTGGCGGGCGGGGCTGAAAGTGCCATTTGTCCGGTCGGGGTTGCTGGTTTTGCCCAGGCCCGTGCCTTAAGTACACATTTTAACGATACCCCTGAAAAAGCCTCAAGGCCCTGGGACAAGGGTCGTGATGGTTTTGTTATGGGCGAAGGCGCAGGGATATTGGTTCTTGAAGAACTTGAGCACGCTAAAGCCAGGGGTGCCAAAATTTATTGTGAGCTTTCGGGGTATGGCATGTCCGGCGACGGTTATCATGTCACCGCACCGCATCCCTCAGGCGACGGTGCTTACCGTGCCATGGAAGCGGCCTTTAGAAATTCCAAACTGAACCCTGAAGATATTGATTACGTTAATGCCCATGGAACTTCGACGCCGCTGGGGGATGAAATTGAATACGGCGCGGTGAAGCGTATGTTTGGCGATCATTGCAAAAATTTATCAATGTCTTCCACCAAATCGGCGATCGGTCACCTTCTGGGCGCTGCTGGCGCCGTTGAGGCGGTCTTTACGATCAAGGCTATGGAGCAGGGGATTTTACCCCCGACCCTGAATCTTGAAGATCCTGACGATCAATGCACCGAAATTGACCTGGTGCCTTTGAAAGCCAGAAAAAAGGAAATTAAGGCGGCACTTTCAAATTCCTTTGGGTTTGGCGGCACCAATGCTTCGGTGATCTTCTCAAAGTATGAAGATTAGGGGCTACACCTGCCCCCCGGTTTGAGGCTATAAAGCTTTCATGGGGGATACCAAAACAGTTAATCGAGCGAAATGGCGGGTGACCATCCCCGCCTTTTTTCTGCTTATGGGTTTTGGCTTTGTCGCCGGGGATTTTTTCTTTTTCTACAAAGAAGGTCCCTTGCCAGAGAACCAGGCCGTTTTAATCCCCAAGGGTTCCAGCCTTAAAAGCGTAACAGCCCTGTTGGCGGGCGAGGGTGTCATTGAATTTCCATCAACCTTTTATTGGACCGCCAGAATTTCTGGTGCTGCCGGGAATATCCGTGCCGGGGAATTTTTAGTGCCGGCCAGGGCTAGCCAGGCAGATGTTTTGAAAATATTAAAAGTGGGAGAAGCCATTCTCCACAAGATAACCTTCCCGGAGGGGCTGTCCTCAAAGCAAGTTGTGGACCTTTTAAATGCCAATATGATTCTGGCAGGGGATGTTTTGGAAATTCCCTCCGAAGGAAGCCTACTTCCGGAAACCTATCTTTTCCCCAGGGGTTCCACCAAAGAGGAAATTTTAACCGAAATGGAGGTTAAACAAAATCAATTTTTGGCTGACCTTTGGGGGGCATACGAAGGCGGCCTGCCGTTTAATTCCATTGAAGAAGCCATCATTCTGGCCTCTATTGTAGAAGAGGAAACGGCGCTTCCGGAAGAGCGGCCATTGATAGCGGCGGTGTTTTTGAACAGGCTTAAAAAACACATGCGCCTGCAATCTGACCCCACGGTTATTTATGGGCTTACTGAGGGTTATCCCCTGGGTAGACCCCTTCGCCAGTCTGAACTTGATGGCGATACCCCTTATAATACTTATGTGCATTACGGCCTGCCGCCGGGCCCGATCACGAACCCGGGGCGGGCTGCCATTGAGGCGGTTTTTAACCCGGCACAATCAAACGCGCTTTATTTCGTTGCCGATGGCTCCGGCGGGCATGTCTTTGCCGACACCCTTGAGGAGCACAACGAGAACGTCAAAAAATGGCGCAAGTTTCAAAGGGATAATGATGGCGGTTAAGCCCTGCCTTTCATGGTAACTTTGCCAAGGATGAAAAGTGCCCAGCTGATCGGCAGAATGGTCATAAACTTAATCAACGCGACCATCTGCCATGGAAAGGTAATCCGGCCCTTGTTTTTGGCCAAACCCCTAACAATTATCCCGGCGGCTTTATCAACATCCATGAAAAACGGCATTTTGTACTGATTTCGGGCGGTAATCCGGCTTTTGACCCACCCCGGGCAAATAACGTTAATTTCAATGCCTTTTAACGCGTAGGCGGGCCGTAGAGCCTCACCGTAAGCTCTGACCGCATTTTTACTGGCTGAATACATCGGCGAGCCGGGCAGGCCGATATAACCCGCTAGCGAAGAAACAATGGCAACTTGACCCTTGCTTCGCTTTTGCATCCAGGCCAGCGCCGGATGGACGGTGTTGAAAACCCCGCCAACATTGACCCCGATGGTGAAATTGGCGGCATCGTGCATGTTATCAAAATCACCGGCCTGAACGCCGACCCCGGCATTGGCAATGACCAGATCCAGCGGCGCCTTTTTATCGATATCAGCGATCCAGGCGGCCATCGCTTTGTCATTTGTGACATCGATGACCTTGGCATAAACCTTCGCGCCCTTTTCTTTTAACGTATTGGCAACGGCGTCCAGCCTTTCCTTATTTCTTCCACTAATGGCTAAAATCACACCCGGGGCGGCATAAAATTCGGCAACGGCTTGGCCAATGCCAGAGGAGGCACCAGTAATCAGAATATTTTTTGGGTCTTTCATTTGAAGATTCTTACTTTCCCTTTTATAGTCTTTTAAACGTTTAGCGTACCTTTGAGGGGGACAAAAGCTTTATGGCCGAAAATTCAAAACGACGCGGGTTGATGTTAATTTTATCGTCTCCTTCCGGCGCGGGTAAAACCACGCTTTCCAGGCGCTTGCTTGAGGAAGACAAAGAAACCTTGCTTTCTATCTCGATGACCACCCGGGGACCAAGACCCGGTGAGGTAAATGGCGAGGATTATATTTTTGTTACCCGGGAAGAATTTGACAGACGAATCCAGAATAATGAATTTTTGGAATACGCCAATGTTTTCGGCAATCTTTATGGCACCCTGAAAAAGGATGTCGACAAGATTTTGGAAAATGGAGAAGATATTTTATTCGACATTGATTGGCAGGGAACCCAACAGATTTTGCAAAAAAAATCTTCTGACGTCGTCAGTGTTTTTATCCTTCCTCCTGCTATTTCCGCGCTTCGGGAAAGGTTGCTTAGCCGCGGCCAGGATACGGTAGAGCAAATCGAAGAAAGAATGAAAACCGCCCACGGGGAATTAAGCCATTGGCCCGAATATACCTACATCCTGGTAAACCGGGATTTTGATAAAACCCTGGAAGAAATTAAGTCCATTTTACGGGCTGAGCGGAAAAAAAGGACCCGACAGCCCAGGCTGGTAAACTTGGTAAAAAGTTTAATGGTGCAAAAAATCTAAATCTTAAACCGTTTCGCCAGGCGGCAGATTTCCTCGATTCTCAAATTTTCTGCTCTTAAGGATGGGTCTATGCCTTCGCCCTCCAAAATAAGAACGACATCCTTGCCGAGCGGCTGGAGGACATTTCTAAGGGTTTTGCGGCGCTTGGAAAACAGCAGATGCGTGAAAGCAGCAATATCATTCCCCGTCAGACCATCTATGGCCGGGTCAGTGGGGATCAGCTGGATAACCGAGGAAGTGACCTTGGGCGCTGGCGTAAAAGCGGCGGCGGGCAGGTTAAACAAAATTTTTGGTTTGCAGCGCCATTGGGCCATAACCGAAAGCCTGCCATAAGCCTTTGTCCCTGGAACGGCAATAAAACGCTCGGCCATTTCACGCTGCAGCATGACCGTAATGGATTTAAAAAAAGGCGGCTCGGCCTCCAGCCATTTTCCCAAAAGGACGCTGGCAATATTATAAGGAAGATTGGCAGCAATATGAACCTCCTCCCCAGGTTCAACCAAATTGCTTTCATCAACCTCAAGAGCATCCTCTAGCCTAAACTCAAAGCGTCCAGGATAAGTTTTCTGGATTGCCTCAAGCGCCGGCAGGGTGCGCGCATCCTTTTCAATCGCGGTTACTCTTTTTGCACCCTCCATCAGGAGCGCCCGGGTCAGGCCACCGGGGCCAGGGCCAATTTCTATAACATGGGCATTTTCAAGCCCGGGGATATGGCGGGCAATTTTTCGGGTAATATTGAGATCAAGAATAAAATTCTGGCCGAGGCTTTTTTTAGCCGACAGACCAATAGCGGCAATGACTTCCCGCAAAGGCGGAAGTGGGTCGGTGCTCATGAGCTTAACCGGTCGGCCATTAGGAGGGCCTGAATGAAACTTTCGGGGTCGGGGGTGCGGCCATCCTTTACCAGATCAAAGGCAGTGCCGTGGGCGGGTGAGGTTCTGACAATTGGCAAGCCAAGGGTAAGATTAACCGTTTTCCTGAAATCCAGGGTTTTAATGGGGATCAACGCCTGATCATGGGTCATCGCCAGAAAGGCATCGTATTTCATACGCATGGGCTGGGTAAAAGCGGTATCAGCCGGGAACGGGCCTTCAGCAAAGATCCCCAGGCTTCTAATCTCTTTAAGGGCCGGGATAATGGTTTTTATTTCTTCATCGCCCAGCTTGCCCTCTTCGCCGGCGTGGGGGTTCAACCCGGTCAAGGCCAGCCGGGGATTATGTATGCCAAAACGCTTTTCAAGGTCATGGGCAACAATCTTGGCGGTCTCAACAATGCGGTTTTTTGTCAAAACTTTTGGGACATCTTTTAGCGGCAGGTGGACCGTCACCGGGACAACGCGAATTTCCTCATTTGCCAGCATCATCACCGGTTCAGCCCCGGTTAATTCACCTAGAAAGCCGGTGTGCCCAATGTGTTTAAAATTAGCTTCCAGCAAAACTTTTTTATTAATAGGACAAGTCACCAGAGACGAGCCAAAGCCCTTTTCAATAGCTTTAACACCGACCTCAATTGATTTTAAAATTGGTTGAGCATTTTTTTGGCTGGGCTCACCGGGGAGGGCGCGGGCCTTAAGCGTAATAGGATAAACCGTTAAGGCTTCACCAAAATCACCGTTAAGTATCTCTGACGGGGTATGGGCTATTTCTACTGGAATATCGGTGCCCTGCCTATTAAAAACCTCAGGAGCGCCAATGAAAACAAAAGGGGGCAGGGCCCGTTTCCTTCTTTGCAACCAGGCCTCGGCAACCAACCTTGGGCCGACCCCTGCAGGATCTCCCATGGTTACGATGATAGGGGGTAAGCTGGTGATTTTTGCTGCCATTCAGGCTTTACTTATAATCAATAATGGCGTCGCGCTTGAGGTCCCGAAGATAGCGTCGAGCCATCATGGCGATGCGCTGGGTTTCGAGCTGTTGCTGGATACTTGCGGCGGAAGGCAATGTGGCCTCAGGCATTGACCGGTCGCAAATCACAAACACAACGAAACCATCAGGGGTGTTGATCGGGGCGGTCGCCTTGCCGGCTGGAATGGTCATTAAAATTTCCCTGAGCTCAGGATTAAATTGTTTTAGCGGGATAGAGCCTAAATCGCGGGCAACAACTTCGCTGCCCAGACTTCCAACAAATTCATCCAGATTTTCACAACTGTCAAAGGCTTCAGCTTTTGCCTCTGCCATATCGTACCAGGCAGTAGCCAT
>JAZFRG010000115.1:0-7390 GCA_036445535.1 Sphingomonadales bacterium | reverse complement strand
ACCAGGTAATGATGAATTTTTTGATTATCCATACAATCTCGGATTTCATCCAGAAAACCATCAAAAATATCCACTGTATGGTCTTTTGCGAAAATGAAAGCTTGGTTATCAAAATCGTCTTTTCCTTTTTCGGGTACCTTTCCATCGCAATTCTTTGCAATCATGGACAATGATCTTTGAGCCAGGTTGCCCAGATCATTGGCCAGGTCTGCGTTGCAGCGGGTTATAAAGGCCTTCCTTGAGAAATCGCCATCATTTCCGAAAGGCACTTCGCGCATCAGGAAATACCTGACCGGATCGAGGCCAAACTCCTCAACCAGCGCAAACGGGTCGATGACATTGCCCAGCGACTTTGAAATCTTCTGGCCTTCACTGGTCCACCAGCCGTGGGCGAATACCCTTTGCGGGGGCGCTTCGCCTGCAGCCATCAAAAAAGCCGGCCAGTAAACGGCATGAAAACGCAGGATGTCTTTGCCGACCATATTTATTCCGGGCCAGAATTTTTTGAATTTTTCCGCGTTTTCGTCCGGGTACCCAAGCGCCGCTATATAGTTGATCAGGGCATCAATCCAGACGTACATGATATGCCCCTCGTGGCCCGGCACCGGCACGCCCCATTTGAAACTTGTGCGTGAAATAGATAAATCGCGCAGGCCACCCTCAACAAATGACTTCACTTCATTCAGGCGGGTTTTGGGAAGAACAGAGGTTGGGTTATCGGCATAGAATTTAAGCAGCGGCTCTTGCCATTCAGAAAGTTTGAAGAAAAAACTTGGTTCCTCGACCCAATCCACAGGGGCGCCGGTGGGGGCCAGTTTCTCGCCCCCCTCCCCTTCAATCAGCTCCTTTTCGCCGTAAAAAGCTTCATCGCGGACCGAATACCAGCCTTCGTATTTGCCTTCGTAAATCTGACCCGCGGCCTCAAGCTTTTTCCAAAATGCCTGGCAGGCCGCTTTATGGCGTTCTTCGGTGGTGCGGATGAAATCATCATTGGAATAATTCATGACCTCCGCCATTTCGCGAAAACTCTGCGAGACCTTGTCGCAAAAAGCTTGTGGGTCCATGCCCGCAGCTTCGGCGGATTTTTCTACCTTTTGACCGTGTTCATCGGTGCCCGTCAAAAACATCACGTCATACCCATCGAGGCGCTTAAAGCGGGCCAAAACATCGCATGCCAATGAGGTATAGGCGTGGCCGATGTGGGGCACATCATTGACGTAATAAATCGGTGTCGTGATATAAAAAGTTTCTTTGGCCATGGGCTCTTTTCTAAATCTTTAGGTCTTGGTTTATTATGCCGCTTTATGTTCCTGTCTGCCGACAGCGGCCATCTCAGAAAGCAGAACTAAAAGCATCGCTTTTCGGCCAAGGTTTATGCCCTCGCCTTCGGTAAGGATGCGGTCCACCTTTTCCCATAGCTTAAGCCAGCAATCAAGGCGGCTTTTGGCTGCCCCGGTTTCTGCCAGGGCTTTTATTTTTCCGGCAATTTCTCGGGTTAAAATATCCAGGAAAAGAAAATATTTTTTCTCGTTGGTTGCCAGGCCCAAGGTGCCAGCAAAATCGTGGACTTGCTTGGTGTTTAACCCCTGCCCGCTAAACTGACTGGCAATCACGAGATTTAACCCCTCCCCGTCATATAAGGACAACCTCAAGGCATAGCCTGGAGACCCCCCGGAAAGTTCGGCATATTTATCAACCTCGCCAGGTGCCAAATCGGGCATCCTTTGGTGCAGGACCTTTTTTGTATCTTCGTCGCTCAAGGGGTTCAAAAGCAGCTGCTGACAGCGCGATCTGATGGTTGGCACCAATGAGCCCTTGGCATGGGTAATTAGAAAAAGAATGCTTTTACGGGGCGGTTCCTCAAGCATTTTTAAAAGTGCATTTGCCGCCGAGCGGTTCATTTCATCGGCGGGATCAATAATGGCGATGCGCCAGCCATTGTGCGAAGCCGTCATTTCAAAAAAATCATGGAGCGCCCTGACATCATCGACAACAATTTCGGTCCGACGCTTTTTGGTTTTTTCGTTATAGCCCCGCTCTATTATTTTAAGATTGCCCTCCCCGCCTGAAGCCACCCTGATAAAGACAGGATCATCCGCGGCCATTTCAAGAGAGGCCCTGGTGAAATCCAGGGGGGCCTCATCTGGGGTTAATAACCCGCCCGTTTTCTGGGTGCCATGCTTTAAAAGGAAGCGGGCCAGGTGGTAGGCCAATGTTGCCTTGCCGATGCCGCGTTGGCCAGCCAAAAGCCAGGCATGGTGAAGTCGGCCGCTTTGAAAAGACTCAAGAAAAATTTTGGCGGCTTTGTCATGGCCGACCAGAAGGGGCGTGGTTATGGGATCCAAATTTTTTGTGTCCTGCTCACTCATGAGAAAAATTTACCCTCAACACATTTCCAAATTCTTGCCCCGACTTCTTGCTCGCTCCCGGTGGCATCAATTATTTGGCAACGGTTTGGATTTAAGGCCGCTATTTCAAGGAAGGCCAGGCGAAGTTTGCCATGAAATTCTTCGCCCTTACGCTCGAACCGATCCTCAGGGTCCTGGTCCCCGGCGGTTCTGGCACCGGATCTTTTAAGGCCCTCTTCATAGGGCAAATCAAGGACCAGCGTTAAATCAGGTTCAAAATCGCCGATTGCCTGGTGGTTAAGCGTATTAATGAGATCGCGGCCCATGCCCCCGGCAATGCCCTGATAGGCCATGGTTGAATCTGAAAACCGGTCACACAAAACCCAATTGCCAACTTTTAAGGCGGGCTTTATCAAGGTCTCAACATGATTGCGCCTGGCCGCAGAAAACAAAAGCGCTTCCGAGGTTTCATCCCAACGGCCCAGGTCGCCGGTTAAGAGCAATTTCCTGATTTGTTCGGCACCCGGTGAACCGCCAGGCTCGCGGGTGGTTACGGTTAGAAGACCCCGGTCCTTCAGTCGTGTTTCAAGCCGGGCAATCTGGGTTGATTTCCCGGTGCCGTCCCCGCCCTCAAATGTTATGAAATTTCCCCGCCCCAATTGGTGCCTCAGTTCCCCGAGGTTTTGCCAAAAATCAAATAAGAAAAAAGCGCTCCCAAGCGACCAAAGGGTCCAACCTCATCGACCGCTTTGCCAGCTTTTAAGGGAATGATTTTATCCTCGGCATTTGGGGTTGAAATTACAATATGGGCAATGTCCTGGCCGGCTTCTATTGGCGCTGGAATTGGGCTGTCATAAACTATTTTGGCAACCATCCGGCTTCTGGCAGCCCGTGACAGGGTGACGCTGTAATCATTTGGCACAATAAGCGGCACCGTGCCCTCTTCGCCTAACCACACGGGGGCATTTTCTACAACCTGGTCGGCTTTAAAAAGGTCATAGGTTTTAAAGGCACGGAAACCGTAATTAATCAGGCGCCCCGATTCACTGGTGCGCTGGCTGATCGAATTCATCCCCGATAGAACAATAATTAAACGGCGGTCGCCGCGTTTTGCTGAGCCGGTCAAGGCATACCCGGCTTCTTGTGTGTGACCAGTTTTCAGACCATCCGCGCCATCAACCGTATACAAAAGCGGATTGCGGTTGGACTGGGTCAAGGGATTGCCCTCCGGGGTTAGGCCATAAGCATAGCTTTTAACCGCGTACATGGCATAAAGTTCAGGAAACTTGTTGACCATATGATAGGCCAATGTCGCCATATCCCTAGCGGTTACGACCTGGCCTTCCGCAGGCCAGCCGTTTGAATTCATAAAATAAGAATCCGCCATCCCAAGTTCGTCTGCCTTGGCGTTCATCCAATCGACAAAAAGCCCTTCGGTTCCGGCCAGAGCCTCGGCCAAAACAACAGTGGCATCGTTTCCGCTTTGGACAATAATGCCCATCAAAAGCTGTTCGATGGTGACAACATCTTTATCATTTAAATACATGGTTGAGCCCTGAAGGCGCCATTTTAGAAAGGTTTCCCGGCCAACCATTGTGGTGTCGGATAATTTAAATTCGCCGCGTTGGATCATCTCGAACGCCAAATAGGTGGTCATCATTTTGGCCATCGAGGCGGGCGGGAAAGGGACATCAGCATTTTTCTCAAAAAGGACCTCTCCGGTTCCAGCCTCAACCATAATCGCATAGGGTGCGGGGGTGTCATATTGCTGGGCCTGAACCAGGGCTGGCACGGCTAAAAAAGCTAACGAAATTAAAAATTTTGTAAAGTTTGAAATCATTGTGTGTCCTAAACCTTTTTTCTCATCCAAAACTAGGATTGTGGCGAAGATTTGTTTTAACCCTATCTGCCCGGCTGGGTAAAGATATGAGCGTCCGAAAAGCCGAGATTTTTTACCTCCGCCAGTTTTCTTAGCGCCTCATCCATGGTTTTAAAGGCACCCAGCCTGACCCGGTAAAACCATGAATTGTTAACTTGCGCCCTGGACACCACGGTGGGTCCAATATCATCAATGGAGCTGGCAAAGTTTTTGGCATTGTCTTCTGAGCTAAAAGACGCAACCTGAACGAAAATAGTGAAGGCTTCCTCAATGGGAATTCCAGAGCTGCCATTAGACCCGATTGGTGGTGGTAGGTTTTCAAGGGGTGCCGCCTCAAGTTCGTTGTCTGCGGTTCTTTGCGGGACCGGGGTAAGGCCGCCGTCAACGGGCCTTTTAATGGGCGTGCCATCGGCATTAACCACCTGGACCCTGACCCGCTCAATCCCCTTGGTTTCAAACCCCAAAAGTTGCGCGGCGCGGCGCGAAACATCCAAAATCCGGCTTTGCACAAAAGGTCCACGGTCATTAACGCGAAGCACTAATGAGCGGCCATTGGACAGGTTGGTAACCCGGACATAGCTGGGCATTGGCAAGGTTTTGTGCGCCGCCGTTAACGAATTCATATCAAATTTTTCGCCGTTGGCGGTGGCCTTGCCATGAAAGTCTTTGCCATACCAGCTGGCCAAACCGGTAACGTCATAATAAGGATCCGCCCGGGGATAATAGGTAATCCCGCCAATTTCGTAGGGATTGCCGATTTTGACCTTTTCATCGCCGGGTTGTTGCGGCACCGGCGTTGGTTCCTGATACCGCCCGGTAGTGCCACAAGCTGCGACAAAGCTGGCAAGAACAATCAGGGTTAAAATTCTGAAATTTTTCATTAAAGGGCCCCCCGGAAATAGTCTGACAGTCGGCCCACGACGAGGGCATAAAAGTTCGAACAGTTATAGCGCAAAATCCGCACGTAATTATCATAAACCAGGTAGGCCGGCCCGGTCTCGCCTGCCGGGCGATAAAGCCGGGCTGAAATGTTGACATCGGGAAGGTCATCACCGCTTATCCGTCTTAGCCCCAATTCGTTCCATTCATTTAGAGTTAGCGGGCTTAAATGGCTACGCTCAGCCCGGCACCCGGCATTAGGATTTGCGCTTTTAAATCCGCTGGCAATCTCGGCGAAACCCTCAGGCAGGGTCACTTGCCTTCCCCAGGTGTAATCCGGCTGCCATTTGTGGCGCTGCAGGTCATAGGCGATGCTGGCAAAAATATCTTTGTGGTTGGTCCAAATATCGCGCTTGCCATCGCCGTCAAAATCCTGGGCGTAGGCAAAGAATGAGGTGGGCATAAACTGGCCCTGCCCCATGGCCCCTGCCCATGATCCCTCCATGTCTTCGGGGGCAATGTGGCCTTCATCCAAAATCCTGAGCGCGCTCATAAGCTCCTTTTTAAACAAGGCTTTTCGATTGTCCCGAGGCGCGCCGTAGCCCAAAGAGGCCAGGGACCGGACGACATTAAAACCGCCGATATAGGTTCCGTAATTGGTCTCCAACCCCCAAATCGCAACAATAAAACGCGGTTGAACCCCGTAGGCTTTTCCAACCTCGCCTAATTCATCCCTATACTGGACCATCATTTCCCTGCCTTTGTTGATGCGCCAATCCGATAGTCTGGAATTGGCATAGCCTTGATAGGTTGTCGTGAATTCGGGTTGCCGACCCTCCAATTCGACCACTTTCGGGTCAAATTCAAGGTTTGCAAAGGTTTTTTCCAAAAGACCAGCATCGATGCCCGCTTCCAGCGCTTCGGCGCGAATATCCTCCAGCCAGGCCTTGAAACCTTCAGGTTGGTCCTGGGCAAACCCGGGTGAGTTCAGGAAAAACAGGAAAATAAGTGAAAAAACTGTGAAAAATAGAAAGCTGCCGGTCATTTTTAGCCCTTTTACACACTATCTTGGGGTTAGGGGTTGGTTTATGGGTCCATTTTGTACCATAGAACCCAGGCTGAAACCAGCGGAATAGGGCCGTAAACCGTAAGAATCAGAGTAAATAATAGATTTAAAGCTGAACCTGGGTGGTCAGGTACAAGGAAGTCATCCAGTAGACCGGTAACATCATGGAAGAGACGACAAAACCTTTGACGTGATTATCGCGCCAATACAGCCAGCACAGGACGCCAGAAACCATTGCCGTCATGGGGGATAAGTAAATCAGCACCTGGGTCAGGTTTTCGCTGAGGCCAAACATATCCTTTGCCACCAGCCCCAATTTAAAGAAAAGCGGGGTCATCAGGAAAATTGCCATACAGATCATCGAAATGAAAATGGGAAACGCCATCGGGATTTTGTGGAATTGATATGGTCGCGGTGGATACATAAGCTGGACACTACAAGCCAAACCTTAAAAAGAGGTTTACAGGGGTAGGGACTTTAATCCTTGTGGACAGCGGCTTTTTCATCCGTTATGGAAGGCCGACATTTTGCAAGCCAAAAGATTTGGAAGGGTGGCAGAGTGGTCGAATGCACCGGTCTTGAAAACCGGCAGGGGTTCACGCCCCTCGAGGGTTCGAATCCCTCCCCTTCCGCCATCTAACCCGCAAGGTACCTTGCTTTTTTGATTTTCCCCTCTTTTAGCTTAAAAAGAACAAAGGGCGAATGACCCCTGTTTTGCAAACATTTTTTAAAAATTTGGGTTTTTGACCTTAAACCGTACCTTCTCAAAAGCGTCTGCTTTTGACCCAAAGCGGACAATACGAAGGCTCCCCTTTAAGGCGCACCCCCCCCGTCAATTAAACAATCCTATTTCAGACAGCCTGTTTGATATTTGGTGTTGTTTAGTAGTATTCAGTAGTGAGAATTATGTTTGCAAAATGTTTGCAAAAGTTGGGAGGCAAAATGAACAAGGCCGAAAAAATTCCTCTGATAAAACGCATTTTAAAAGTGGCGGGGCATATTTTGCTGGGGGGCGCAGCCATTGTTGTCTCAGCACTTTTCGTTAGATTTCTTCTCGCTCCTGGGGTGGAGGTGGTTTTTGGTGTCGAGGGTCCGAACGTAAGGATTATATTACGCCTGGTCACAATAGCGCTGTTTGGTTTTGCCTATTTTGCGTTCGTCAAATTCTTTGAAAAACGGTCGGTGCCGGAATTGGCTTTTAGCGGTCGCAATATGCTT
>JAZFRG010000114.1:0-6543 GCA_036445535.1 Sphingomonadales bacterium | reverse complement strand
CTTGGCGGCGGCTTTTGCTTCTTCCCCAACCCCGGGTTTTCCAAGGATAGAGGCGGTAACGATTTCCCCTTCAGTCAGCATAAAGAGCTGGCGGGCCAGGAGGTTCGGGTTTTTTGCGCCTGCTTTTTCGGCAAGACCTTGAATGAAAGCCAAAACCTTGCGCTTGTGTTCAGCCGAGGCAATATGGATGGGATGGTCCGGGCTCTGGTATTCAGCGGTTGCTTTTATGAACATGCAGTTTTGGAAATCGCGTCCTTCAATCCAAGAGGCCAGGGCGTCAAACACCGCCAGCAGCTGCCCCTTGGGGGTTTTTGCGCCTTCCTCAACCTGGCGGGAAAAGACCCCGAAGAATTCATCATCGCGCAACCGAATAGCCGCCAATATCAAATCCTCTTTTGACCTGAAATGCTTGTACATGGTCATTTTCGAGACCCCGGTTTCCCGGGCAAGTTTGTCCATCCCGGTGGCGGTAAAGCCCTCGCGGTAAAGAACGTTCATGGCGTTTCTAACCAGGATGTCACGTTTGGATGCAGACACGAGTCGTTTCCTTTTTTCTTTTTACATATACTGATTAGTAAATATATACAGCTTTTAAAATATAGCAAGGGTGAACTTTTAACATATTGTTATTATTGATAAAAATTTAACTTATTAAATTATTTTTAAAAAAAACTTCTAAAGAACCCTTGACAAATATATACCGAACAGTATATGACATATACCGATCAGTAAACAACCACCTTGACTCAACGTCATAAAGGGGAAGACAATGTTAAACCAACCTACTCTCAAATCCGCCCCGGCTGTTCAATTGAATAAGCATAGCGGGGAAAGCCGCCGCGTTAGCCGGCCCTTTGTTAATAAAGTTGAAAAATTAAATGAAGCTCTTTACCTGGCCCTGAACGGCCAATTTGAAGTGAAATTTTAAACTCGAAACCCAAAAGGAAACAGGCCAATGTTTAACAAAGCTAAAAATACCTTAAAGGCAACCGCTGCAGTACTGTTAGCCGGATCAATTATGGCAGGGGTAGTGAGCGCCCCGGTTCTGGCAGCCCATCATGAAAGCAAAAATGTTGAGGCGTCTCAAACCTTGCATAAAAGCATCGAGATCGACGGGCTCAATATCTTTTACCGCGAAGCTGGTCCAAAAGACGCGCCCACGATCCTGCTGTTGCACGGTTTCCCAACCTCGTCGCAAATGTTTGCCCAGCTCATGGAAGATTTGGGCGATGCCTACCATCTGATTGCCCCCGATTATCCTGGTTTTGGCAACTCTTCGATGCCAAGCGTGGATGAGTTTGATTACACCTTTGATAATCTGGCAAATGTTGTCGACAAATTTATCACCGCCAAAGGCCTTGACCAGTATGCGATTTATCTCATGGATTACGGTGCCCCGGTTGGCTATCGGATCGCCGCCAAGCACCCTGAAAAGGTCACCGGCCTGATCGTCCAGAACGGCAACGCCTATGTTGAGGGTCTGCGTGAATTCTGGGATCCGATCAAGGCTTACTGGGCCGATCGCACGGATGAAAATGCCGAACCCCTTAGAGGTTTTTTTAAAGTAGGGGTTACGGAGTGGCAGTATACCCACGGTACCCGCAATGCCGAGGTTATCAATCCCGACAACTGGATTACCGACCAGTATTTCCTGGATCGCCCGGGTAACAATGAAATTCAGCTGGCGCTGTTTTACAGTTATGGGTCGAACCCGCCGCTCTACCCCGAATGGCAGGAATATTTTCGCCAGTACCAACCGCCGACTTTGGTGGTCTGGGGCAAGAACGACTACATTTTCCCGGCCGAAGGCGCGCATCCCTATAAGCGCGATTTGACCAATATCGAATTCCATCTCCTTGATACCGGCCACTTTGCCTTAGAGGAAGATGGGGCGTTCATTGCCGCCGAGATCCGCGATTTCATGGCCCGCTTAGAAGAATAAACGCTCTGACCGGTGGCTTTGTGGTTTTTCCTCCCCCTTGCTGCAAGCCACCGGTCTTTAACCCCCAACCCTTAAAGATAAGGAAAAATAAAATGAGTAAATACACAATTCATACCATTGAGAGCGCACCCGAGGCCTCAAAACCGCTTTTGGAAGGCGCCCAAAAACAGCTCGGGTTTATCCCCAACCTGTTTGGTGCCCTTGCCGAGGCCCCGGTTGCTCTAGAAGCTTATCTAGCGCTGTCCGGCTTTGTAGAAAAAACCAGCTTTTCAGCGGCAGAAACCGAAGTGATCAACCTTTCGGTAAGCGCCACCAACGGCTGTCACTATTGTTTGGCCGCGCATTCTACGATCGCCAACATGAAAAAGGTCTCCGCGGATGTCATTGAAGCCGCCGGTGCCGGCGCCCCGATTTCCGATCCAAAATTGGAAGTCTTGGCAAAATTGACCCGCAGCGTTGTCGAGACCCGCGGTTGGCCTGAACAAGCGTTTTTGGATAGCTTTTTTGGACAAGGTTATACCCAGGCCAACTATCTGGAACTGCTCGTTGGCGTGACCATGAAAACATTGTCCAACTATGTCAATCACCAGGTCAACACGCCGATTGATGCCGCTTTTGGGGGCGCTTCAAAAGCAGCTTAAAAAAGAAAACCCATAACCGGTGGCCCGAGGTCTTCCTCTCGCTCACTTCCCCCCTAAGGGCCACCGGTTTTTATTAAAGGAGAATAAAGTGACCCGAAAACCAGTACCCCCGTTCACCAAGGAAACCGCCCTTATCAAGGTGAAAGCCGCCGAGGCTGCCTGGAACACCCGGGACCCGGAAGTTGTTGCGCTCGCCTATTCAGTGGATTCCGATTGGCGCAACCGAGAATTATTCTTCAAGGGCCGCGAAGCTATCAAAGCCTGGCTTATCGAGAAATGGAAGACCGAGCTTCATTACAAGCTTGCCAAAGAATTATGGGCATTTACCGAAAACCGCATTTCGGTCCGGTTTGAATACGAATGGCAGCACGCTGAAACCGGACAGTGGTTCAGGACCCATGGCAATGAGCACTGGGAATTTGATAACGAAGGCTTAATGCGGCGCCGCGATTCAAGCGCCAACGATATTCCAATTGATCGGAAAGACCTTCGCATTCTTAATCCGGAAACTTTATTATAAAGGAACTTTTAAATGCTAAATGAGAAAAAAATAATAAATGATTATGAGACGCTTGACCGGCTTTACCGGTATCCGGTTTTACCCAGCCGGGATACATTATCAGTACCTCCCAAACGCTCCCTTATGGGATGGTTCAGGAAATAGAACTTTAAGGAATTGACCATGGCCAAAAACCCGATAAGCGATACCATGTTTTCCCCGACGGTGAAGGCCTGGCAGGAAGAAAAAGGTTCAAGGATTAGCTATGCGCGGATGGAAGAAAAGGGCGGGTTTAGAAATACCGTCGACGACTATTTAACAGAATTTATCGGTCACCAGGATTCGTTTTACCTGGGAACCGCAAGCCCGGATGGCCAGCCCTATATCCAGCACCGCGGCGGCAAAAAAGGTTTTTTGAAAGTCCTGGATGATAAAACCTTGGGGTTTGCTGATTTCAGGGGCAACAAACAATACATTTCAGCGGGCAATCTTGAAGACAACCCCAAGGCTTATATTTTTTTGATGGATTATGCCAACCGCAGACGCATTAAAATCTGGGGCGAGGCCAGAGTTGTAGAGGACGACCCAGCGCTTTTGAAAAAACTGATTGATGATGATTACCGCGCGGTTCCCGAGCGGGCTATTGTGTTCACCATCACCGCCTGGGATATCAATTGCCCCCAGCATATTCCGGTCAAGTTCGACCACGCTGAGGTTGAAGAGATTTTAGAGCCCTTCAAACGGCGTATTGCAGAACTTGAAAAGAAATTAAAATCCTTAAGAAAATAATTGCTCTTTTTACTTAAATTCCAGTTAATGAATTTCTAAGAACTCTTCCATAAAGAGAGTGTTTATGCTACATATGCTACTTAAGGGATGGGGAGGGCAATGAAACTAATTGTAGCTTTTAGTGTATTTGTTTTGCTTGGAACAGTCTTTCCTACCAAGGGCTGGGCCCAAGCTGATGATCCTGATCCATCTTCCATAAAGTTCATATACTATGATGATTTTCGCCCTATAAATTGTAAAAGCACTGCTGGTATTGAACTAGAAACGGTTTATGAAGATATCGGTTCTTATTTTTATAATCTCCCCCCGGGAACGGTAGAAGAATACTCTGTTCAAAATCCGACAACCGCAGATGGTTTTTCTGCAATTGATCCTGAAGAAGCAAGGGATAATATAGAAAGTATTAGAATAACTGAGAGATTGGTCAAATCTATAGAGCAATTATATCAAATAGAAAGCCAATTTAATTCAGAATTCATTGCCTGTAATGCATTCAATAACCTTCTCATCACTTACTTTCAGCAGCGAGAGGCCAGTTTAAAACACAGTATGGATCTCTATAAATGGCAGCTATTTGCCTCAAACATTTTATTGTGGCTTGTGGTATTTATTGTTTTAACGAGTATGGTGTTTACAGGATATCAGCTCTGGTTGGCTGGTTCCTACAAAACCAAATTAACCAACAATGAAGCAAGGATATCGGCAAAAGAAATTCGGATTACCACTTCTTCGGTAGGAATAATTGTTTTCACATTATCGTTAATCTTTCTCTATATGTTTATTCAGGATGTATATACGATTAAAAAACCCATTACCGAAACAGCCGTGCAGACCGAAGATGACGAAGAATGGTAAGCAAATGCCATTGCTTTCTCATTAATACATTAACACGATATATATAATACCGATATAACTTCTCCTGACAAGTCAGAGAGACTATTGATGCGGGACTTCGTTTGCCAATTCTTGCCGGGCTATTGTGTTCAATATCACCGCTTGGGATATCAATTGCCCCCAGCATATTCCGGTGAAATTTGGCCTCGAAGAATTTGCCGCTGTGGTTGAGCCTCTAAAAACCCGGATTGCAGAGCTGGAGGCAACTTTAAGCAAAAACCCTCTTTAGTCGTTCCTTTTGACCAATTAAAAGCGTGGTCATCACCAGAATGAAAGTGGCGCTAAGAAAGCTCATCACCGGCGGCGGGGTGGTGGCAACCGAGGTGCCAAGAAAATCAAAACCGGGCACGTGATCAATCGGGCCAATATACAAAAGCAGCATGAAAAGAAATTCAAAGGTTCTGGAACTGGATGTTATCCTGCCCAAACTAATCGCCAGCGCAGGGATAAACAGCGCGGCCACCAATAAAATCGGGATCGAATTTAACTGGCCCTCCAGATAAAACCGTGCGAACAACCCGGAAAATAAAGTTAATTGCAGGAAAACCCCCGCTAACCAGCCAGCTGCCAAGCGTAGCGATTCACCATAAATGGTGCACCCCACAAGCACTTCGGTATGGTTTTTAAAATCTCTGCAGCCCATTTGTGAAAAAATCAGGGTCCCCCAAAGTGCGGTTAGGGGCAAAATTATTGTCGTCACCTGCTGCATATTTAGGGTTTGTGACAAAACGATCAAAAGGATGACGCCCCCATACCAGGCCAAATGGTGGGACCGGAACATCAACCGCATTTCCCCGCGCAGTAACTGCAAGGCCCCAAAATGACTTTTGAAGGTGCCAAGCGGGGTCAGGGTTGCGCTTGGGTTAACGCCATTAGCAATTGGTTTTTTGGATTTTTTCTTGATTAAATTACCCAAATTTAACCCTTCAAACCGGTGCCTGAAGACCAGCAGGCTTATGATCAGCAACGTCAGGGCAAAGGCCGTTGCATAAAGAGAGTTTAACCAGATCCCGGCATCTAAAGGAAACCCGCTCCACTCAAAGGTAACAAGCGGGACATCGATAATTTCGTCCCCTATGACAAACTCATCCTTAAGCCGCGCGCCTTCCTCAATTGAAGCCTCCAAATTATCGACGATCACGGCGGCCCCAAAACCGCCTTCCATTTGAACGACCAGCATCGGTGTCCACAAAAACACATAGATCATATTACCGATACCGCCCCGAAGAACCGGCAGACTTTCGAATAAAAGCGCAAAACTAGCGGTTATAAGTAGAATCGGAAACGACAAAACGGCCTGATGGCTAAGGAGGGCAATCAGATCAATCTGATAGCTTTCGCCAAGATAAACCTGTTTTAGAATGGCCACAATATTCATCACCAGAACCAGCGTTAAAATTAAAAAAACATTGCTCAGCCATTTTCCAAAAATATAGTTGTGGTTTTTGAGCGGGCTTGATTTTAAGAGCATATCAACCTTGGTTTTGCGATCCAGCGCGATGGCATTTTTAAACAGGTAGAAACCTATCAGTGGCATAAACATGCTGTTTACGATGGCCAGGGTGTCACCCATCCAGGCGCTGTTATACAGGCCGCGATAGCCATATAAATCTATGACTGAATACCCGGCGTTGGCGCCTGGAAACAAAAGGAAAGCAAAGAAGGCAGTGGCCAGTAAAACCAGGCCAAATTTTTGGCCCCGAAACCGTTGCAGATAGTCCGCCTTTAAAACACCAATAAAGGTCATCACGCGGCTTCTTTATTTAAGGCACCGTTAT
>JAZFRG010000113.1:0-10401 GCA_036445535.1 Sphingomonadales bacterium | reverse complement strand
TTTAAAACATAAAGGTCGGCATTTTCCTGAACCAGAAATTGAACCTTGGTAATATCATCAAGGGCAGACTGATAGTCGCCCATTTCACCATTGGCCAGCGCCCGGTCAACTAAAAGATTGGCGGTCGTGCCAGGATCAACGTTTTCCAGGGAAAGCCCAATAGTAAACAAATCATAGGCCTTGATTGGATCGCCCGCCAAAAGCCAGGCATTGCCACCCTGATTATAAACGTCGGCTAAAAGACCGCGCTCCCCTGGATGTTCCACCCCTTTAAAAATCCAACCCAGTCCCCGGCTCATCTCATCCGCCAGGGTTTCGAATTCAAGCGCAGCTGCCTGATATTTTCCAAGCCCGGTATAAGAAAGTGCAACGCAATGTCGGGCCGGCAGTCCACCCCCGGTATCCCGCCAGGTAAGGGCCATATCCAGGGAGGTTTCAGGGTCAGCAGCGGCATCGGAAATGCACTGGGCATAAAGCTCGGTCTCTTGCTCAAGGTAGGCCTGGTCTTGCGCAAAAGCAAAACCCGGCAGCAAAAGGAGGGATGCAGCGGTAAAAAAAGCAGTGTTAATTTTCATCTTTAACCTTTTCTAAAATGCTTTCCAAAGCGTTTGTCAGGTGGGCAAGATCTTCTGGGCTGGACAGTTTATGATTGGCACCCTTTATCAAAACTAGCTCGGCTTCCTTTGCCTCAAGCTGGGCTATAATATCAAGCGAAATCTGGTAGGGAACGTCATTATCCGCCGTCCCATGGATCAGGCGAACCGGGATATCAAGATCAATGGGATTGTCTAAAAGCAAATGTTGACGGCCATCTTCAATTAAACCCTTGGTGAAAATATAAGGTTCATCCCCATATTCAGATGGGATCAGAACCTTGCCATTTTCCATCATTTCCCTGATATGGGTTTCTTCAAGATTGGCCCAAAGAATTCGCTCGGTAAAATCGGGGGCCGGGGCCAAACCAACCAGGCCAACAACCCGGTCTTTCCTGGCCAAAGCCGCAAGCAGCACCTGCCAGCCCCCCATCGAACTGCCAACCAGAACCAGCGGCCCCTCGGTTAAATGATCGATCGCAGCTAGGGTATCGCGGTGCCAGGACCCTATCGTGCCCTCCTCAAAGCTGCCCGAAGAGGCCCCGTGACCCGCGTAATCAAAGCGCAAGAAGGCTTGCCCCTTTTCCCGGCACCAATTTTCAAGAAAAAGCGCCTTGGTGCCTGACATATCAGACATCAACCCGCCCATGAAAATCACTGTGGGGGCTTCGCCGATGGTTCTGAAATAACCAATTTTAGTACCGTGCGGAGCCTTGAAAAATGCCGGAGTTTGCTGGTTCATGATTGCCTGTTTTTTGATTTATGGACCTTTGGTTTAGCCTCACCTTTAGCGACCATCAAGGCGATATTGTGAAAAATGGCTTTGCCCCGGCTCCGATTGCTTGACAGCGCTGCAAATCGTCTTTACTTCCCGCTTAGAAGGTTTTGAAAAATGGCCAACAAAGAAGGAAAATCCAAGGGCGTTAACATCACCCTGCCGGACGGCAGCGTGAAAAGTTTTGATGGTCCTGTTTCTGGCGATGAACTGGCGGCCTCAATTGGCCCTGGTCTTGCCAAGGCCGCGCTTGCCGTAAAGGTCGATGGCGTTTTGATCGACACCTACATCGCCATTGAAAAGGATGCCAAGGTTTCCATTATCACCGCCCGCGATGATGAAGGGTTGGAGCTTTTGCGCCACGACTGTGCCCACGTGATGGCTGAAGCGGTAAAAGAGCTTTATCCCGACACCCAGATCACCATCGGACCGGTTATTGAGGATGGTTTCTTTTATGATTTTTCGCGTGATCAGCCTTTTACCGAAGACGACCTTCCAAAAATTGAAGCGCGGATGAAGGAAATTGTCGGCCGCGATGAAGAAATACGGCGCGAAGTGTGGGACCGTAAAAAAGCCATTAAATTTTTCAAGGATCAGGGCGAAATTTATAAGGCCGAGATTATTGCCGACCTGCCCGAGGGTGAAGAGGTTAGCCTTTACCGCCAAGGCAACTGGATTGATTTGTGCCGCGGCCCGCATTTGCCCTCAACCGGAAAACTTGGCACTGCATTTAAGCTTATGAAGGTTGCCGGTGCCTATTGGCGGGGCGATTCGCGTAACGAAATGCTGACGCGTATTTATGGCACGTGCTGGCGCGATAAAAAGGAGCTGAAGGCTTACCTGCTTCGCCTTGAAGAAGCCAAAAAACGCGACCACCGGAAACTGGGCCAGGAAATGGATCTGTTTCATTTTCAGGAAGAAGCGCCCGGCGCAGTGTTTTGGCACGCCAAAGGCTGGCGCCTATTTCAAACCCTGGTGAATTATATGCGGAGACGGCAAGATAAAGCCGATTATGTTGAAATCTCGACCCCGGATATTCTCGATAAAGGCCTTTGGGTGACCTCGGGTCACGTCGAGAAATTTGGCGAGAACATGTTTTACACCAATACCCCCGATGGCCGTGAATATGCCTTAAAACCGATGAACTGCCCGGGCGGAGTTCTGGTTTTTGCGCAAGGGCTAAAATCTTACCGCGACTTGCCCATGCGGGTCGGCGAATTTGGCAAGGTCCATCGCTTTGAGCCTTCCGGGGCGCTGCATGGCCTGTTGCGGGTCCGCGCCTTTACCCAGGACGATGCGCATATTTACTGCACCCAAGAGCAAATGAAGGATGAATGCATCAAAGTTATCGACCTTTGCCTGGATATCTATAAAGACTTTGGCTTTGAGGATGTTTTTATCAAATTTTCAGACCGACCGGAACGCCGCATCGGCTCGGACGAGGTGTGGGATAAATCTGAAAAAGCGCTGAGAGATGCCTTAGAGGCAACCGGTAGGGAATATTCCTACAACCCCGGCGAAGGCGCTTTTTATGGGCCGAAACTTGAGTTTGTCTTAAAAGATGCGATTGGCCGCGATTGGCAGTGCGGTACGCTGCAGATGGATTTAAACCTGCCCGAGCGGTTCGATATTTCCTACATCGGTGAGGATGGCAACAAACACCGACCGGTTATGCTGCACCGGGCACTTTTTGGCTCATTGGAGCGTTTTACCGCCATTTTAATCGAACATTACGCCGGCCGCATGCCGTTGTGGTTGGCGCCCTTACAGGTGGTCGTAACTACGATTACCCAGGACGGCGACGATTTTGCCAAAAAAGTCTATCAGGCGACCCGCGATGCCGGGTTAAGTGCGCATGTTGATCTCAGGAACGAAAAAATTAACTACAAAATCCGCGAACACTCGCTTGCCAAGGTTCCGGTAATTCTCGTGATCGGCAAGCGTGAGGCCGAGGAAGGGACGGTGACCATCCGCCGCCTCGGCCAACAGGACCAGAAAACATTGCCGCTTGATGAGGCTATAAAATTGATCGCAGATGAAGCCACACCGCCAGGGTAAAACATCTTGGCCTTTACCAAAAATGCCTAAAGAGGGGTGGATTTTCCAAAAATTCAGGGCTATGGTTCACACCGTTTCTGGATTTACGAAATTTACTTAAACAACGTTAGGAGACTTTTTCATCGCTAGATTACCTTTCAAAGCCCCGGTCCACAAAGGACCCCGCGCCAACGATTTGATTACCAACACTGAGATCAGATTAATCGACCAAGACGGAGAAAATCATGGTGTCATTGATACCGACAAAGCCCGTAAAATGGCCGCCGATGTTGGGCTTGACCTTGTAGAAGTCTCCCCCAATGTGGACCCTCCTGTCTGTAAAATTCTTGATTACGGAAAATTTAAATTTGATGCCCAGAAAAAGGCCTCTCAAGCCCGCAAAAAGCAAAAGGTCCAGGGCGTCAAAGAACTAAAAATGCGCCCGGGCATTGATGTCCACGATTACCAAACCAAAATGAAAGCCTTCCACAGGTTTATCGACGCCGGTGACAAGGTCAAATGTACGATCCGTTTTCGCGGTCGCGAAATGGCCCATAAAGAACTTGGGCTGGAGGTTTTGGAGCGCATCGAAGAAGAGGTAAAAGACATTGCCAAGGTTGAATCCCGGCCCAAAGTTGAAGGCCGTCAAATGACCATGGTGTTTGTCCCGAAATAATTACTGAAGTCGGGTAACCTTATAACCGCGGGCTTCCAGCATTTTCAAAACGCTGTCTTCCCCCACCATGTGGGCCGTGCCAACGGCGATAAAAACCTGCCCACCTTCCCTTAAAAGAAACTCCATTTGTTCGGCCCAGGTTTCATTCCGGTCTTTTATAAAAGCTTTATAAAGTCCGGGGGTTTCCCGGAGCGAACCCAAAACCTGGTTTTCGATCGCCACCAGATCGCCAGCCATCCAAAACGAATAAAGTGATTTTGAGCGGGTCCCATTCCCTTCCTTGCGCCTTAGGGTTTTTTCCAGCCAAGCCAATTCAACCTTTTTAGGCAAAGTGGAAAAAATGATAAATTGCTGACCGGGGCTTTCCAAGCCAATGACTTCCAGCCCCAGATTATCTGAGAGGGAAACCAAAGTTTCTTCTACCCCAAAACCACGCTCAAGCCCGGCTTCATCTCCACCCAATCTGGCTAACAAAAGGGCGGCAAACCAAGGACGATAATAGGCGACCTCTTTTTCGCTAAAATCGAATAGAGAAACGCGCGACAAAAACGTTTGGTAATCGTCCTCATTCAGGCGTTTTTTTAAGCGTTTCTTGCTTTTGACGACCCCGGGCTGGCGAATAAGGTAACCCAAATAATCATCACTTGCCTGGCTGCTCTTGGTTTCTAAAACCAATAGCCTCGAATTTTTCAGGTAATCTTCCAGGTTTTCAGACAACCAGTCCGCCCCATCGGGCAAGCGATGCATGGTGCCAAAAACAATTAAAGTTCCCTTTTCCCCGTCAACCTGCCAGGCAGCGGGTTCGGCATTCAAGGGCAGAGAGAAAATCACCAAAAAGAGAAAAACCAGGGCGAATCTATTCAGCATTTTATTTTTTTTCCTTTAATTCCTTTACCCTAACCATCAATTCCCCACCGGTGAAGTAGCATTTTCGTGAGTTTTGACTGATTTTGAAGAGCAAAGAAAGGCTTGCCAAGGGGGGGACCACTATGTATAAGCCGCTCACAAATAGGGTGATCCGGCCTGAAAAAGGGCATGCCGTGATAACCCATAAGCTTCCAACACTAGATAAAAGAGGATAGCAAAATGCCCAAAATGAAGACCAACTCGAGCGCCAAAAAGCGCTTCAAATTGACGGCTACCGGTAAAGTGCGCGCTTCGCAATCCGGAAAACAGCACGGCATGATCAAACGTACCAACAAACAAATCAGAAACCTTCGCGGCACCACAACCCTTGCGGATTGTGATGCAAAAGTCGTGAAAAAAACGTTTCTGCCCAACGGTTAATCAGGAGTTAGATCATGGCACGAGTTAAAAGAGGCACGACCTCTCACGCAAAACATAAAAAAGTCTTAGCCGCCGCCAAGGGTTACCGGGGCCGGCGTAAAAACACCATTCGAATTGCCAAGCAGGCTGTCGAAAAAGCAGGCCAATATGCCTACCGCGACCGGCGCAACAAAAAACGGAACTTCCGCGCCCTTTGGATCCAGCGTATTAACGCCGCTTCAAGATTGCACGGTTTGACCTATGGAAATTTTGTTCATGGCTTGAAATTGGCCAATATTGAGGTGGACCGAAAAGTTTTGGCCGACCTTGCTGTCCATAACGAAAGCGCTTTTAAAGCCCTGGTGGATCAGGCCAAAGCGGCCTTCCCAAAGCAATAGGTTATTGCCCGGAACCGTTTTAAAAACATCCAAACACGTGAAAGGGGCTTCCATTGTTGAGCCCCTTTTGTTTTAGTACTGGCTAACCATCCCAAGGGGCAAAAGGGACATGCAAGACCTGACGAAATTAAAAGCTGAAATTCTGGGCGAAATCGAAGCCGCTGGAAACTTGGAAGCTTTGGAAAATGTCAGGATCTCAGCGCTGGGAAAAAAGGGCCGGGTAACCGGGCTTTTAAAAGAGCTTGGGGCCCTAAGCGCCCAGGATAAAAAGACCTTTGGGGCGGCCCTCAACCAGCTTAAAACTGAAATAAACGGCGCGTTGAGCGATAAAAGAGAGGCCCTTGAGACCCAAGCCCTGAACGCTCAGTTGGGTATCGAAAAATTCGACGTTTCCCTAAGCCCGGAACCTGAAGTCAAGGGTAGTATTCACCCGGTTACCCAGGTCCTGGAAGAATGCATGGAAATTTTTGCGGCGATGGGATTTGCCGTCGCCGAGGGTCCGCACATTGAGGATGATTTTTATAATTTCACCGCGCTTAATATTCCGCCCGAACATCCCGCGCGGCAAATGCACGATACGTTTTATTTGAAGCCCAATGAAGCGGGCGAGCGCAAAGTTTTGAGAACCCACACCTCCCCGGTTCAAATCAGAACCATGATGAGCCAAAAACCGCCGATAAGGATTATTGCCCCAGGACGGACGTTTCGCTCGGATTCGGATGCCACCCACACCCCGATGTTCCATCAGATTGAGGGTCTGGTGATCGACGAAAACACCCATATGGGTCACCTGAAGGGAACCGTTGAAGCTTTTATCAAGGCCTTTTTTGAAGTTGACCAGGTGAAAATGCGCTTTCGGCCTTCCTATTTTCCCTTCACCGAACCCTCGGCAGAAGCCGACATGGGCTGCAAAATGACAAAGGACGGGATTAAGGTTGGGGCTGGTGATGACTGGATGGAAATTGTCGGCTGCGGGATGGTTAACCCGAAGGTTTTAGAGAATTGCGGCATAGATTCCGAAAAATATCAGGGGTTTGCCTTTGGCTTCGGGGTTGACCGGATGGCAATGCTGAAATACGGCATGCCTGACCTTCGAGCCTTTTTTGAATCGGACCTAAGGTGGCTTCGCCATTATGGCTTTCGGGCCTTGGATATTCCTACGCTTGCCGGGGGGTTAAGCCGATGAAGTTTACCCTGGGCTGGCTCAAGGATCATCTTGATACCAAGGCAACGCTTGATGAGATTGTCGAAAAACTCACCGCCATCGGCCTTGAGGTGGAAAAGGTCGAAAACCCGGGCGAGAAATTTGCCGCTTTTGTCGTCGGCGAAGTCAAATCCGCTGAAAAGCACCCCAACGCAGATAAATTAAGCGTTTGCATTGTTAATGACGGTAAAAAAGACACCCAGGTGGTTTGTGGGGCGCCCAATGCCAAGGCGGGGATGAAGGGGGTTTTTGCCCCCTCTGGCACCCATGTACCCGGCACCGGGCTTGATTTAAAACCCACCGAAATCAGGGGCGTTAAATCAAACGGGATGCTGTGCTCCGAGCGCGAATTAGAGCTTTCCGACGAACATGACGGCATTATTGAGTTGCCCGCCGACGCGCCTGTGGGAAAATCCTATGCCGAATACGCTGGCCTAAACGACCCGATGATCGAAATTGCAATTACGCCAAACCGCCAGGATTGTTTGGGCGTTGCTGGCATTGCCCGCGATCTGGCAGCTGCCGGTCTCGGCAAGGTTATCACGCCCGAGCCAAAACCCTTGAAAGGCAGCTTTAAAAGCCCGCAGGCTTTAACGCTGAATTTTGACAAAGGCGATGAACGCGCCTGCCCGGTTTTTGTTGGCAGATATTTCAAAGGCATCAAAAACGGTGAAAGCCCGGCGTGGCTACAACAAAGGCTGCGGGCTATTGGGCTTAGACCGATCTCGGCGCTGGTCGATATCACCAATTATGTCAGTTACGACCGGACCCGGCCGCTCCATGTTTATGATGCTGGAAAAATTGAAGGCACCCTCTGTGCCCGGCTGGGCAAAAAAGGCGAGGGCTTTCTGGCTCTGGATGAAAAAACCTATCAGCTTGAGGGCGGCGAATGCGTGATTGCCGATGATAAAAACGTCCTGGGTTTTGGCGGGGTAATGGGCGGCGAAGCCTCTGGCTGCACTTCAAAGACCACAGAGGTGTTTTTGGAAGTCGCTTTGTTCGATCCGATCCTGACCGCCATGACCGGCAGAAAACATGGCATCGACAGCGATGCCAGGTACCGCTTTGAGCGTGGTGTGGATGCAAAATTTGTCATTCCCGGCGCTGAGCTGGCCACCGCTCTGATTTTAGAGTTTTGTGGTGGCGAAGCCTCAGACCTGGTGATAGCGGGGGCGGTTCCTAAATGGACCCATGAGGTAACGTTTAGGAGTAACCGGGTCAAAACCCTGGGCGGCCTTGATATCCCTGCCAAAAAATCCTTTGAAATTCTTAAAAATCTAGGATTTGAAGTCGGCGCTGAAAAAGCCGGAACTTGTTCCGTCAAAGTTCCAAGCTGGCGGGTAGATGTTGAGGGCGAAGCGGATCTTGTCGAAGAAGTGTGCCGCATTTACGGCTACGATAATATTCCTCTCGCTTATCTTGAAACCGGCGATGTCGTGCCCAAACCCACCCTAAGCGGGGACCAAAGACGCTTAACCGCCGTGAAGAGGGCATTAGCCGCTACTGGGTTTGCCGAATGCGTGACCTATTCGTTCCTGCAAAATCGCGTGGCAAAACTTTTTGGTGGAGCTCAGGATAGTGTTATCCTGGAAAACCCGATCAGTTCCGAGATGGATTGCATGCGCCCGTCCATTTTGCCTGGGCTCATCCAGGCCGGGGTCAGAAACGCAGCGCGGGGTGCAAATTCAATCGCGTTGTTTGAAGTCGGCGCCCAGTACAATGGTGATGCACCCGAGGATCAGGCAGGCGTTGCGGCGGGCATTTTGATCGGGGCCAAAACCCCAAGGCATTGGAAAAGGCGCTCCGAGAATCCGGGCGTTATGGATGCCAAGGCCGCCGCCTTTAAGGTTCTGGAAGCGGCTGGTTTTTCACCCCACGCGTTTCAGATCGAAGCGGGTGGGCCGGACTGGTATCACCCTTCCCGAACCGGGACTTTGAAACTGGGCCCGAAAAACACAGTTGGTGTTTTCGGCGAAATCCACCCCGGCATTGCCAAAAAAATGGGTGCCAAGGGACCTGTTGCCGCCTTTGAAATTTATCTGGATGCCCTTCCCAAACCAAAGGAAGGCAAGGCGAAAACAAAATCCACCCTGGTTATTACCGATTTACAAACTGTCGAGCGGGATTTTGCATTTGTGGTTTCATCCGACACCCCAGCCGGGGATTTAACCCGGGCGGTTATGGGCGCAGATAAAAAGCATATTAAACGTGTTACGATCTTCGATGTTTTTGAGGGAAAGGATTTGGCGGTGGGCACCAAATCAGTAGCGATTTCGGTTCATCTGGAACCTTCTGCAAAAACCTTTACCGAAGCCGAAATTGAAGCAATCTCAGCAGCCATTATTGGAGCGGTTGAAAACAAGGTCGACGGCAAACTTCGAACCTAACAGGCAATAAAACCATGAGCGAGACTACATTAATCCGCAATTTCTCGATAATTGCCCATATCGACCACGGCAAATCGACGCTGGCCGACAGGTTAATCCAAACCACCGGCGGGCTTGAAGCCCGAGAAATGAAACAACAAGTCCTCGATTCGATGGATATTGAACGCGAACGCGGTATCACCATCAAGGCCCAAACGGTGCGGCTTTCCTACCAGGCCGATGATGGCAAAACCTACACGCTGAATTTAATGGACACCCCCGGCCACGTGGATTTTTCCTATGAGGTCAGCCGTTGTCTAGCGGCCTGCGAAGGTTCACTTTTGGTTGTTGATGCTTCGCAAGGCGTTGAAGCCCAGACCCTTGCCAATGTTTATAAGGCGATTGAAAACGACCACGAAATTATCCCGATCCTGAATAAAATTGACCTGCCCGCCGCTGAGCCGGATCGCATCAAGCAGCAAATTGAAGACGTTATTGGTCTGGACACCGAGGGGGCTTTATCCGTTTCCGCAAAAACCGGCGAGGGAATTCACGAGGTTTTGGAAGCGATCGTTAAAACTATTCCTGCGCCAAAAGGCGATTCTTCAAAGCCTTTAAGGGCGCTGCTGGTCGATAGTTGGTACGATGCTTATTTAGGCGTGATTATTCTGGTTCGGGTCATTGATGGATATCTTAAAAAGAGCATGAACATCAAAATGAAATCTTCCGGGGCCCAGCATCTGGTCGAGCGCGTCGGTGTTTTTACCCCTAAATTAAAAACCGTTGAGGGCCTGGGGCCTGGGGAAGTGGGCTATTTTACCGCCGCCATTAAAGAGGTCGCCGATACCGCCGTTGGGGACACTCTGGCCAACGCCAAAAACCCTGATATTGAAGCGCTGCCCGGCTTCCAGCCGGTCCAGTCGGTGGTTTTTTGTGGCCTTTTCCCGGTCGACAGCTCGGACTATGAACACTTAAAAGAAAGCTTATCCAAACTTCGCCTTAACGATGCATCTTTTGAATATGCCCCGGAAACCTCAACCGCGCTTGGCTTTGGTTATCGCTGCGGGTTCCTGGGCATGCTCCATC
>JAZFRG010000112.1:0-2557 GCA_036445535.1 Sphingomonadales bacterium | reverse complement strand
ATTGCATATTAATAATTGAAGATAATAAGGAATGGCCATGAAAACGGCGCGCACGACAGTTTTGATCTTGATTTTAGGATTTGCCCTTTCTTCCTGTGGGAAAAAGGGCGACCTAGAACCGCCTGAGCGAAAATCTAACCTGTTGAGTGCCGAGATCCAGCCCAGGGGATAAGTGGTGAACGATTTTTCTAAATATAAATTTTTTTTAAACCTGGGAATGATGACCATTTTGGTTTTTGGGCTTTATATTTCCCTTTCGCTTTTTGAGGTTTGGGCTTATCTCCCTTTTTGGCTAAAAAATATTTCCCTGGCTGGAAGTCTTGTGGCGGTATATATCTACGCCAGAAGGGCCTTGAAAAACCCTGAAAACTCTGACCAGAAAATTAGCCCCGCCCTTGGAATTGGTACTCTAGCGGTTTTAGGTGCGGTTACTTTTGGCATTCTTCAAGCGGGCCCTGCCCTTCCCGGTCGGCTAATTCAGGCTTTTACCTTTTCCCTTGATCAGCCACCAAATGAGGTCCTCTTGACACTGGAGGTTTTTCCGCCCAGCCACACGGGTTTATCAAAGACAACACTTTTTTCAGTGGAAAATGGCCCTGTTTCACGCCTTGATTTGGAAAACCCGGTTCCCTTTCCGGAAGGCAGCATTGTTACCCTGAAGCTTCAAATGGATGAAACAATTACACCGGTTATCTCGCTTGGGAATGAGTGGGCAAAAGCAACCAAAGACGGCGAAAATATTTACACCGCCCAACAGGTGTTAAAGGAAAGTTCAACTCTTGATATTCAGGTCGGACCTTACATCGCAATTTCTCAAAAATTTGAGGTTATTCCTGATGAAAATCCAACCATTGAATTTGTCAATTTACCGACACCTACGGCCAGGAAATCAATTGAAATTAAGGCCAACTTTGAAGATGATTTCGGGGTTGAGGAAATTTATTTAGAGCTTTCCAGCACCGGGACGGAACCAACCCTTACCCGATTACCCTTCTTAAAAGGGAGAGGGAAAATTGGCAGCAACACTTTTTTTATAAACCTTTTAGCCGACCCACGCGCAGGCACCCAGGTGCGGGGAAAATTGGTGGCCTTTGATGCGCTTGGGCAAAAAGCAGAAAGTGAGGGGCTAACCTTTAGCCTTCCCGAAAAGGTGCTTCAAAACCCCTTGGCAAAAGAAATTTTAGAAATCAGGAAGGTGTTACTCTTGAGCCCTGCCAGGCAAACTTCGCAAATTAGGCGGCTTTCAGATCTTACGGAAAATCCAGCAAACTTTGCCGATAAAAAGGGATTATATCTTGCTTTAAGGTCGGCTTATTGGCGGTTACGGTCGGCCGAAAACCAAAAGGATTTGGATGAGATCACGCGTTTTCTCTGGCAAACATCATTATCCCTTGAAGACGATGGATCTTATGAGGAACAAGGTTTGAGAACGCTTCTGGAAGAAATGACCGAAATGGCCCTGACCGGCGAGGACATCAGGGGTTTTGAAAAGGTTGCAGTAAGTTTAAGAGCCAAGGGCAATGAGCTTTTCAGGCTAGAATTTCGTCAAACCCGGCGTCGCTTTAGTTTTAATTCCGGCGTCGAAGGTTTTGAAATCCCCCAAATTAGAAATTTTAGAGAATTAACGGAAATTCTTGAAAGAGAAGCGACAGAAAACAATCGCGAGAATGTCCTTCGGTTGCTTCTGGAAGCCCGGGCCCTTTTTGAAGAAATGGGCTCACTTAAGGGCAGGCGGCGCCCTCCTGGGGGTTAATTCTCTTCCGGCCAGGTAAACGAAACTTCGGCATTTCTTGAGGTGGTCTGAATCGATTCAACAAAAATTTCATATTGTTGAAACCCCCCGGCGGGAACGATTGAGGGGACTAATTTTTGCGTCCAGGTGAAAACCTCCTCCCCCTCTGCATTTTTAATAACACCAGCCATGATGGGCAATTCAACTGCCTCGGTCCCGGAATTTTGGATATCAAGGAAAATGACCAAGGTTGGGCCAGAGGCACCTTCTTGAATTTCAACAGATTGGCGCATTCCTAGAAAACCAGCTGGATGGGGAACGCTCACCACTTCTGGAGGCAAAGCAAGGGGTTGGGGTTGAACCTGTTCGTTCCATACCAAATCCCATTTTTCGTACAGATTTTTAGCAACCAGGTTATTGTCTTCAATCGTATCTCTGAAAAAATAAATCGAAAGCCCACCGCCGATAAAAAAGGCCGCCAAAACCACCCAGCCCACAATGACCGGGGTTTTCCGTGCCTCAATTAGAGCAGGAACATTTTTCCTTAGGGGTTCGTCGCCGGGTCTCACGTCTTCCTCCTCAGTTTCAGTTTTGTCGAAACTTTGAGGCGGTTTCGTGGCCTTCGGTTTTTCTTTTTCAACAACCTTTTCAGGGACCACCTCTAAATTCTCAGCTGGGGCTTCTTCGAACCAAGTATATCCACAATTTGAACATTTGACCAACCGCCCCTCTTTGCCAATAGTTTTCGGGGCTACAACGTACCGGGTTTTGCATTCTGCGCAAGAAATTATCATTAATTCTGTGTCCTTTAAGACTTTTTTTAAC
>JAZFRG010000111.1:0-3523 GCA_036445535.1 Sphingomonadales bacterium | reverse complement strand
TGAGTGAATAAATTAAAAGCTCCCCCGGGATGATGCTTATTGTCCAGGTGTTTTGGACGGATTCATCCAGTCCGTGCTCTAAAAACATGGCCTTGGAGAAGTCATCTGCCTGAAAAGGCACGATATAGGCATTAAAATCCTCCATAAAACCAAAGAGTCCAGTCGTTCCCCCGTACATAGTAATTTCATCAGGGGTTCCATCCTCATGCCTGTGGTCATGTTTAAAGGTAAGATCAAATCCCTTCCCTGTTAGGGTAAATATCCAGGTTCTGGAAGTATCCTTGCCGACCGAAAGCGGAATGCGGATTTCGTTTTCGTTACAGTCCTTGACATAAATGACAATTTTTGATTTTCGCCAGGTTTCGTCGGAATCGTTGCTTTCCGTAACTTTGCCCTTGAATTTTTTGCCACAAAGCTCACTCAGGGCCTCAAAAAGTGGGTTTTTCAACTCCTGGGGTTCCGTGGCCTGAACGGGCATCGAAACGAAGCTAAAGGCCACTACAAAGCCCAAAAGTAGATTTTTCATAGAGTTTCCTTAAAAGAACGTAATGTCGAAGGCCCTCATCAGCTCGGCAAAGGTATAAAGCCAAAAGGCAAGAACCCCTAAAATTAAAGTTACAGAAAAAATATAAGAGGATTTTTCCCCCAAAAAGAATCTGGCCGTTTTAGACTTTTTTTCTATATCCACTTTTCGGGTGTAGGTGATCGTCGCCATATGGATAAAAACCACATAGAATACCGCCAAACCACCAAAAACCAGGTTGAGGTAAAACGTGAACAAAGGTGAGTTGGGCTCAACGCTGGAAAGCTCCCCAAGCCCGACCAGCGCCACCGACCCAAAGCCGATTACGGCAAAGACCAGGGTCATCTCTTTTTTATCCATCCCCCCGAACATGGGGGCACTCTAGCCGGTTAGAAGTTCTTTGCCAATCTCTTCGGCGGATTTAACGAGAAGATCAAAATCTGCAGCTATGGTCCGGTGATTAAGATTACACACCCGGATTGAGAATTTTCCGTCCACCAGCTCGGAAGATGGCACGGCGATGCCGCGGCGCTGAATCTGGGTCAGAAGTGCCATATTAAGCTTATCGAGCGCTTTTTCATCCAGATTGCCCTCACCCTTGTACCTGAAATTAACAACATTCATGGGCACCGGTGCCAGGCATTCCAGGGTTTTGGAGGCATCAAGAAGGCCCTTCAAATACTGGGCATCTTCGATGTTTTTGGTGACCATCTCGCCGAACTTATCAAGCCCGAACGATTTCATGGTGAACCATAAAGGAAACGCGCGAAAGCCCCGTGACAGTTCAACCCCGCGGTGGGAAAAAACTACCGGAACGTCGGTAATGCTGCCGGGCAACTTGGTGACGTATGAGGCGCTGTAGGAAAAGGTATCTTCCAGCAATTTTCCGGGCTGGATCAAAACCCCGCCCACCTCGTAGGGCTGGGAGAGCCATTTATGAAAGTCAAAGGCCAATGAATTGACGCGGCCGATGCCCTTGACGAGATGTTTGTAGTCGCCCGACAAAATCGCCATCGCGCCAAAGGCGCCGTCGCAGTGGAGCCACAGCCCCTCCGCTTCGGCGAGATCAGCCAGCGCTTCGATGGGATCCGTTGCGCCGGTCTTGATGGTGCCGGCATTGGCGACAATAGCAATCGGGGTCAACCCGGCTTTGCGGTCACCCGCGATTTGTTTCCTCAAAGCCCCAACATCAATCCGGTATTCGCTATCAACCGGAACTTTCCTAAAATTATCGCTGCCCAGCCCCAACACATCCAAGGCTTTGGGGACCGAATAATGGGTCTCGCCCGAGCCATAGACGGTGTAGGTCTTATGGCCGACGCCCTGCCTTCGAATTTCACCACTGGCGTGGGCGTGGCGGGCGACATTAAGCCCGACAAAATTGGCCATCGAGCCGCCGCTGACGAGAATCCCGGCGGCGTCTTTATCGAAGCCAAAAATTTCCTTGAACCATTCGATGACCTGCAGCTCGGCATAAAAAGACGAGTGCTGGAAAATGATATTGGGCGAATGGAAAGCGGCTGAAATCATGTTGGCAAGCATGCCATCGGGGGTGCCCGCGCCCCCTGCCCAGCCCCAAAAGCGCGGGTGATTAAGCCCCATCGGGTGGGGTTTTACGTGGCTGATATAATCCTGGTAGGCGCCCGCGGTGCCAACGCCTGCTTTCGGCACCGGGCTCCGGAACGGCTCGATCGCCGCTTCATCCATCGGCCGCCAGGCTTTGCCGTCGCGAAGGCCGGATAAATCATTGACCATATCGTCAAAAATCTTGTGGCCTTGTTCTCTGAAATCATCCCAGTCTGGTGGATCCAGACTGGGGTCAACATTTTGCTTTTTGCTCATGTACCCATCCCACTGTCGTTTTTCAGGATATCACTGGTCATAAACCTAACCATTAAAATCTAGAATTCAAGTTATAATAAACATTATTTCTGAAATTTAAATACCCGGCTTGAATGAGGCAGCCGAAAATAGCCTTTTTTGGAATCTTTGGGGAATTATTTTAAATTATCTTCCAAAGACCTTTAAGGCCGTTTTCTTTAGTTCCCATTCTTTATACAAGCCTCAGCAAACTTCATATAAAGGTACCAATCGGATTCTGTTACCCCATCAGGCTTACTATTATGGGGCATAAAAAATAGAAATTGCCCCATTCTATTGTCAAAGTCCTTTGCTGCCCCAGCCTCCAACCTTGGTTGGCCTGTTTTTTTATTCCTCAGTTCCCGCCGTCTATTTCTGGCGTGATAGCTTGCTTCCTGCCCAGACTTAAAAACGTCCATAAAAGGTTTTCCAATTTGGGCTTTAAGCCAGTTTTCAAAATTCCATTGGTCCATTTATTAATTCCTTCACCTAATTTTGTCTAATATACTATAATAAGTTTTTAATCTTTAGGAGAATGAAATGAACCTCGAAGATTTTGTTGCCGAGACCCTCACCCAAGTGGTTTCGGGTGTTAATAAAGCAAGGGATTCACATCCTGGTTATATCCCCTCCAGAGAAGAGTTTTCCTCTGGTGCCCTTTTTAAAAGTGTTGATTTTGACGTTGCCGTAATGACTACAGATAAAACCGATAAAGGCGGGAAGGGAGAAATAAAGGTTATGGGTGTGGGGGTCGGCGGGGGAAAAACTTCCACAACAGAGATATCTTCTTCAAGTAGAATAAAATTTTCTGTTCCCGTTTATTTTAAATAAAACCCTAACTTAAAAAACTTCCGCCAGCATGCACCGCGCCGAGCCGCCACCGAGGCGCTCGATGGTCGGGATGGCGCTGGAGACGATCTGGCACTTGAAATCGCCGATAATCTGGTCGCGTTGGGTGTTTGAGAGGCTTTTTTCGGCAGCTTTGGACATGACGAGGAATCGACTACCCCCCTTCCCTGCCAGGCACAGCATATTGCCCGCGAAGTTTTCAAAAATTTGCTGGTTCGAGAGCTCTAAAACGGTCTTTCCCGAGCGCTCCAGAACCCCCAAAACGTAGACCCGGTCCTCTTTTGCCAAGGT
>JAZFRG010000110.1:0-5914 GCA_036445535.1 Sphingomonadales bacterium | reverse complement strand
GGCCAACGCCTGGAAATCCAGTTCCCCGAAGGCGCAACCCAGGTAAAAATCGGCTATAAAACTTCGCCCACCGCCTCAGGCCTGCAATGGCTAAGCCCAGAACAAACGGCCGGCAAAACCCACCCGTTTTTATTCAGCCAAAGCCAGGCCATCCATGCCCGAAGCTGGGTGCCCCTGCAGGACACCCCGGCGGTGCGCTTTACCTATTCCGCGGCCATTAAAACCCCGCCAGAGCTGATTGCTCTGATGAGTGCCTCACAAGACCCATCTGGGGAAAGAGACGGCGACTATTCCTTTGATATGCCCCAAGCCATTCCCTCTTATTTGATGGCGATCACGGTGGGCGATCTGGAATTCAGGGCGATTTCCGAGACCATCGGGGTTTATGCCGAAAGCTATATTGTTGAGGAGGCCGCGGCCGAGTTTGCCGACACGCCCCTAATGGAAGCCGCAAACGCCAAACTTTATGGGCCCTACCGTTGGGGCCGTTATGACCTTTTGGTGTTGCCCCCCAGCTTTCCCTTTGGCGGCATGGAAAACCCCAGACTTTCGTTTTTAACGCCAACCCTGATTGCCGGCGACAAATCCTTAACCAATGTTGTGGCGCATGAGTTGGCCCATTCGTGGGCGGGAAACCAGGTTACCAATTCGTCGTGGCGCGATGCCTGGATCAATGAGGGGCTAACCTCTTACGTTGAAAACCGGGTGATGGAAGATCTGTACGGGAAACGCCGTGCGGTCATGGAGCAGGTTTTGGCCAAAGAAGACTGGCAACGGGACATGGATGAGATCGAAGACCCGGCAATGACTGCGCTTGCCCTGCCGGAAACGCTTGCTGACCCTGATGAGGCCTTTACCAATGTTGCCTATGTAAAGGGCCAGTTTTTTCTGAATTTCCTGGAAGACCGTTTTGGCCGCGAGGTGTTCGATGCGTTCCTTAAAAGCTATTTCGATCATTTTGCCTTCCAGAGCATTTCCACTGCCGATTTTGAAGCTTATATGGTGGAAAATTTAATCGCCCCCAACCCAGGCAAAGTAACCGATGCCGAAATTGAGGAATGGCTTTATGCCGCCGGCATGCCCGCAACCACCCGGAACGTGGTTTCCGATGCCTTTGAAAATGTTACCGAGCAACAGACTAGCTTTTTAGGCGGAACCATTGGCGCCGGTGACCTTCCAACCCAAAACTGGACCACCCATGAGTGGTTGTTTTTCCTCAACACCCTGCCCGGCGATATGGCGTTGGGCCGGTTTGAGGGTCTCGATCGTGCTTTTGGCTTAAGTAATTCCGGAAACGCAGAAATTGCCTTTGCCTGGTATATGAAATCTCTGGAGGGTAATTACCCGGCCATTCAGGACCCCTTGAAGGGCTTCCTTCTTAGGGTCGGGCGCGGCAAATTTATCTACCGGCTTTACCAACGCCTTGTAGATAACGGGCAACGGGATTGGGCTTTAGAAGTTTTCCAGGAAGCCAGACCCGGCTATCACCCGATTGCGCAAAACCGGATTGCTGCCATTTTTGAACAGCCTGAAGAGTAAATTTGAGTGGGCTTTTTAGGCAGTGCCTTCTACCTTGGTGGCAAAATTGATAAAATAATCCTGGTATTTCTCTATTTCTCTTATTTGGATCTTTACCATTTTTACGGCTTCGCGAAAAGCCGGGGTTGACTTGTACTGCTCTTTTTTTTCCTCAAACAGTTTAATAAGCGAATTATAATGTTCTAAATTTTTGCTTAAAACCTGGAATTCAGCCGATGCTATATGCCTTTGAAGAACTTCCGTATCGAGGTCCGGTGCCATTAGTGAAATCAACCTAGCAAAAATGCGCTTAAGCGCAATCGGCCTTTCCAAATTCGGGATCAAAAGGGTGGCAACCTCAACTTCCTCACTGGTAATTTTCCACAAAGGCGGAAAAAAATTGGTCAAATCAACCATTTCGGGGGGCAGTTTTCCCCGAAAGCGGCCTGCTATGTTTGAATTTACTTTGATTTTTCCTAACCCCTCAATTTGAATTTCCATGGGTACCGACCTTACAAAGGCCGAGGTTTCAGTGGAAAATCCGAACATTAGGTAAGTGTCGTGTGAATCCCATTTCCCGTACTGGGCAAAACACTGGTCTTCCCCCTCAATGGGTTTGGAATTATTCAATTTCATTACAAAATTTCCATCACTATCTTTGCCCCGATCAAAAGGTCTGGCCAAGGTGTGGTGGTTGGTAAAGTCAATAAACGGGATAATTTTTTTCTGACCATCCCCAAAATTAAAATTCCGGGTTTTCAGAAACGAGGAAACAATAACCTTCTCTTTATCCTCAGTCGTCAGTATTTCCAGGGTGTTTTCGGCAATTTTGGTCCCCGCCCGGCCTGCTGCGAGGCGTTTTAGAAATTCCGGATCGTTCATGAAAGCTACCCTCGGGGAGCTTTCCTTATATTTCTCTATCTTGCTGGTCAGGTTGTAAATGCTTACCATGGTCTCCAGGCGTTCGCGGACCTCAGGCGTTAATTTTTCCGCCCCAGAGGCCAAAACCAGATTGTTCCCCTCCAGCTTGAATTCAACCCCCTCATAAGGAATAAAAGCCTTTTCCGGGATAGACATTAAGAATTCAGGCTTGGACCCTGAAATACTTGAGGTAAAGCTTAAGTCCCCGTCCATCGCCCTTAAAACCAGATCATCACTGAAAAGGCCGCCGCACCTGCCAACATCGGTTCCGAGGCGCGCCAGGGCTTTGGTAAGTTCAGGGTTATCACATTCAATTCTTAACATTGTTTATCCTTTACCTTTGCTGGCCCTGACATACCTTCGGGCAAGCTTGTGCGCAATGAAAAATTTAGTGGAAGACTTAAATTGAAAAAAAAGGGAAAAAGAAATTTATTAGGCCTCTTCAGCTTCATCCAATTTTGTGCTCACAAAACCGAAAAAATCGCTCATACTTACGCCAAGGGTTTGCAAGGAGGCAATTGCCGCAACTGCAATTAAAGCCACGATTAAGCCATACTCAACCGCAGTAGCGCCCCAGGTATTGCGGCGAAGTTTTTTAATAATCCCTCTCATTAATTCATTTAAACATAAAAAAATTAAATAATTAATAAAAAAATTTAAATAATACTAAAATTTAAAATATTTTAACAAAATCCGCCCCAAAAAAGCAATGTTTCTATAGCCTTTCAATAAAACTTTCCTTCCCTTAAGTTCATTCTTTCAGTAAACACTTAGCCAAATAAATTTGTAAGGAATTTGGAGCCCAAGCATGCCCGAAAAAATCAGCAAACCCGCCCAAAATGTTCTTGAGATGATTGGCAATACGCCAATGTTGAAGGTGGGTAATATGGATACCGGCAAATGCGAGTTGTTTCTTAAGCTTGAAAATCAAAATCCCGGCGGCTCAATTAAGGACCGCATGGCCCTGACCATGGTTGAAGCGGCCGAGCGCGACGGTCGATTAAAACCCGGCGGAACCATTTTGGAGGCCACTGCGGGCAATACCGGGCTGGGGCTAGCCTTAGTGGCGGCGCAAAAAGGCTATAAATGCACCCTGGTGATCCCCGATAAGATGTCGGAAGACAAAATTTTTCACCTCCGCGCTCTGGGAGCAGAATGCATTATCACCCGCTCCGACGTGGCCAAGGGCCACCCCGCTTATTACGCCGATATGGTCGAAAGACTTGCCAAGGAAATCCCCAATTCCTGTCACGTTGACCAGTTTTCCAACCCGGCCAACCCTGAGGCCCACGAAACCACCACCGCGCCCGAAATTTGGGAGCAAATGGACCACAAGGTGGATGCCGTTGTCGCCGGTGTGGGCTCGGGCGGCACGATTACCGGGCTGGCGCGGTTTTTCAAAAAAGTATCCCCTGAAACCGAGATTATTTTGGCCGACCCGGATGGTTCGGTCCTGGCCGAAGCGGTGGAAACCGGAACCCCGGCCAAGGAAGTTGGCAGTTGGGTGGTTGAGGGCATTGGCGAAGATTATATTCCGGTTAATTATGAACTTGGCCTGACCACCAAGGCCTATGTGGTGGATGATACCGAAGCAATGCGTGTGATCCGTGAGCTATTAATCAAGGAAGGCATTATTGCCGGGTCTTCCAGCGGCACCCTAATCGGTGCAGCCTTGAAATATTGCCGCGAACAAACCGAGCCCAAACGGGTGGTAACTTTTGTTTGCGACACCGGCAATAAATATTTATCCAAAGCTTTTAACGATTACTGGTTGCGGGACCAGGGGTTCATTGAGCGCAAATCCACCGGCGATCTTTTGGATATTATAACGCGCCGCCACACTGAACACGCGGTGGTTACCTGCCTGCCTACTGACACCATTGATATTGCCTTCAAGCGGCTCAAACTTTATGGCATCAGCCAATTGCCAGTTTTAAATGAGGCCGGTGACCTTGCAGGTCTAGTTGGTGAGCGCCATATCATCAAGGCGACCGCCGGGATCAAGGGCAGTTTTAACCTGCCGGTCAGTGCCGCCATGGATCCAACCCCACCAACCGTGCCTTTAAGCACAAGCCCGGCCAAAGTGGTCGAAATTTTGAAAGAAGCCACCGCGGTGATGGTTAATGATAATGAGGGCTTTCATGGCCTGATTACCCGGGTCGACATGATTAACTATATTGCCAGGAGCTAGTTAAAATGGCCGCTAAAAAAAACCGCCAAGGGTTTGATACCCGCGCTATCCACGCCGGCCAGGAACATGATCCTGTCACCGGCGCTGTTATTACGCCGATTTATGCAACTTCTACCTACGCCCAGAAAAGCCCGGGTGAGCACAAGGGGTATGAATATACCCGCTCGCACAATTTAACCCGCTACGCTTTTGAGCGTTGCATTGCCGACCTGGAAGGCGGTGTAAAGGGATTTGCCTTTGCCTCAGGGATGGCCGGCGAAGCAACGGTACTGGAGCTGTTAAATTCAGGCGATCATGTCTTATCGATGGATGATGTTTACGGCGGCACTTACCGCTTGTTTGAAAATGTCAGAAAGGCCTCAGCGGGCCTGAAATTTGATTACGCTGATTTGACCAATTTGGATGAGCTGGAAAAAAATGTGGGGGATGGTACCAAAATGATCTGGGTCGAGACCCCGACCAATCCGCTCTTAAGAATAGTTGATCTTAAAGCGGTTGCAGATTTTGCTAAGGCCCGCGGGATTTTAACCGTGTGCGATAACACCTTTGCCTCACCTTATATCCAGCGGCCCTTAGAGCTGGGTATTGATATTGTTGTCCATTCGACCACCAAATACATCAATGGCCATTCCGACATCGTTGGGGGGTTGGTGATTGTTGGCGATAATCCTGAGCTTATTGAACGCATGACCTATCTGCAAAATGCCATCGGTTCGGTTCAGGGGCCTTTTGAAAGCTTCCTGGGGCTGAGGTCCCTAAAAACCTTGCCGCTTAGGATGCAACGCCATAATTCCAACGCACAAACCATCGCGGAATTTTGCGAAAGCCACGCTAAAATCGACCGCGTTATTTATCCGGGGCTTAAATCACACCCCCAGCATGAACTGGCCAAACGCCAGATGAACGGCTTTTCCGGGATCGTCACGATCTTTATTCGGGGCGGCCTCAAGGAAACCCGGCGTTTTATGGAACGCACTGAGATTTTCACGCTGGCGGAATCTTTGGGCGGGGTTGAAAGCTTGGCCAACCACCCGGCGATCATGACCCATGCCTCAATTCCCCGCGAAATTCGTGAATCCAGGGGCATTACTGATAATTTGGTGCGACTCTCGGTGGGGGTTGAGGATATTGAGGATCTGATTGCTGATCTGGAATATGCGTTGGCCTAAGCTAATTCTTCCGAAAACCAGGAAAACATAAACATCCCGATAACGGCGCCTACCGGAACTAGGTAGGGCATGAAGGTTTTATAACTGGTGGCTACCGCCCCGGTAACACCGTCAA
>JAZFRG010000109.1:0-6740 GCA_036445535.1 Sphingomonadales bacterium | reverse complement strand
CTTGCGATGGCATCCTTGATAAGGGCTGCCCCCACCCTCTTGCCGCGGTGATCCTTATGCACCCGGACCCCTTCGATCTGGGCTCGAAGCATGCCCCCTCTTGAAAGGTTGGCAATGAAGGTGAGCTGGAAACAGCCTATTATTTGCTCAGCTTCAACGGCGACAAAAATTTCAGTACCGCCTTGAATTTGAATCTCATCAAAGGCTTTTAGGTAATGGTCCGGCAGGGGATCGGCAAAAACCTCTCTGGTTTTGCCCAGTTCATCATCTGCCAACATCTTTACGATTTCCAGCAAATCTTTTTTAGTGGCGTTGCGGATTTCCATTTTTATTTGGCCTGATTAGTCATCTCCATTCGGATAAGGGAAACCGGAATAACCCCTAAAGCATCGATTTCTTCAAAAAAGGAGTAAAGTGAAAAGTCATCGCCTTTTTCACTGCTGACGTCTTTAATGAGCTCATCAATCAAATATTTGCCGGTAATATAGCTGGTGCCATAGCCCGGTTGACGGAGGTAGAGTTGTTGCTCAAATCCGAGAAGGTCCAACTCTGGGTTCATCCACCCTCTGGGGGTCCATTTGACATGAAAATCACGGGCCTCTTTCATGGTAAAATCATTGGCTTGCGCGTAGAGAGAGCCAAGCCCCCGGGCGGCGCGCTGGGCAACCATAATCAAGACGATTTCGCGGGCTCTTGGGTTGTCGTCATAAAGGCCGGCGTGCATCATCATTTCTTCCATGGCTGTCGATAGGCCTTCGGAGCGGCTGTCCCAAATATTATAGAGCAGCGGCCCGCGGCGGATCGGATTGGGGTTGGGATCCTCAGCCATTCGCGCCAGGTCCCACCAATGATACCAGTGGGTGTAAAGCGGTAGGGGGTCCAGGTGCAGCCCTTTAACAAAAAAATTCCGTGCCCCCGGTTCCACGTACCGGCCCACCTGGGCGCGCATGGCCGGATCCATATAATCCTTGATGGGCAGGATTTTGTTTTCGGCTAGAAATGTCATGTAATTTGAAACCGCCTCATTGGCGCGCCTGTCAAACTCCTCAGGAGAAGAAATTGCGGTCAAAGGGGGCAGGTCGCGGTTGCGCTGCTCTTCAAGTTTCAAGGCGGCATGGGCGCGGGATAATTCACGTTTTAAAAGTTGCACTTCATCTTCCCAGGTCATCGGGATCAAATGGACGTTTTGCAGGTGCCAGGTGTAATTTTCCTTACCAATTCCGGAGGGGCCGGTTTTGAAAGGGGCCTGGGCTTCAAGCCAGGAAATAAAATTAACGGTAGCAATTAGCGCTGCCGAGATGGCGGATCGCAATTTACTTTTTGCCTTCCTGGTTTGGTTTTGAAGGTCTTTTAAGGCGGCACTTTGCCCTTTCAGATTTTGGATCCCGGCAATCCATAAGTCCCGGGCATTTCCGGTTAAGTTGCCCTGGGCTTGATTTAAAAACGGCGGGATAATTGCTAATTCGGTCGCCAGTTTTGCCTGTGCCTCTTTGCTTAGAGGAAAGGAATAGGTCCACAATTCCACCAGGCCATGGTGGGTTGGGCCTTCGTGGGCTGGGGTGTCACTTTGATACGACCACACCGTTGTATAAAAAGCAGGGTCGCGGGTCCAGGGTTGTAAAACCCGGATGTTAAAGTCCAGGCCGTTCATCTCGGCCCGGATAAGGTGGTAATCGACCTGCCATTCCACAGGCCAACCGGTCATATCCATAGCGGCAAGGCGGGCTTGGTAGGCTTTTAGGTCCTCATGTTTTTTGACCATGGCTGGGGCTGAATAATCTGGGGCTCCGCCCACCATTGCAGGTTTCTCGAAAGCCCTCCAATCCTCAAAAAGGGCGACTAGACCATTATTGGGTTCCGCCATTATTGGGCTTGGGGCCAAAAAAACAAAGACCAAAAACAAAGCCTTAACGGCTGGATTAAAAACGAATTTTTCTAGGTGCATAAAAAATATCCTTTAAGATTTTGTCAAACAAATCTAGGGCAAGTTTTGGTCGCGCGCAATGTTGGTTTGCAATACTGCAACCCGAGATAATTGCCGGGAAAGGATTTTTGCGCTAGACTTTGACTGGGTAGAAAAAATTGAAGAGGTATGATGAGGGGGTCATCAACACCAAAATCTTTAAGGGTCGGCAGGATCTTTCTGATTCTGCTATATTCACTTACGTTTTATCTGGCGCCACAATTTTCGGGAGGAAAGCTCGATTATTCTCAGGGAACACTTAGTGCCCATGTGGCTTCAGGTCAGTCCACAGGTTTTTATTTAATGAACCTTTTTAATGAAAATTTTGAACTCAACGATCTTTGAGGTTATTTAAAACCGGCATTGACTTGGCTTTAATCTTATGCAAAATTCCGGGCAATGAAAATTAGTGCAAAAAATTCCCGTTCGAACTGGTGGTGGGCAAGCTCATCTCCCGGCGGGTTTTTTGTGTCCTGACTAACTGAAAAATAACAGTTAACCATTCAAAATGCCGCCTTTTGGGCGGTTTTTTTATGGGTCCAAAGGGCCAAAAATGGAGTAAATTTGATGAATAAAAATGTAGTGGCAACGTTAACGCCAACAGAAATAGAAGCTGCTTTTCCACCTTCAAAAATATTTTTTGACCGTTTTTGTAGTGGTGGTTCTTTGAATAAAGAAGAAAGCGAAACACTTTTCGACGAAATCATTCGGGGTGTTTTGTCAGATATTGAAATCACCGGACTTTTGGTTGCCCTAAAAATTAAAGGGGAAAGGCCTGAAGAAATAGCAGGGGCTGCGGCGATTTTACGTCGTGCCGCCTTGAAATTCAGGGAGCCGGATTACCTTTTTGCTGATAGTGCAGGGACCGGGGGCGATGGGGCGCTGACCTTTAATATTTCAACCGCCGCCGCTTTCCTTGCCGCCGGCGCAGGTTTGCCTATGGCCAAACACGGAAACCGCTCGGTTTCTTCAAGGTCAGGATCGGCAGATGTTTTGGAAGCCCTTGGTGCCAATATTTCACTTTCCCCAAAGGCGGCGCGCCGGTGTCTGGATGAAACCGGATTTACCTTTTTGTTTGCCCCGCAATACCACCAAGGGGTCAAACATGTTATGAGGGTTAGGACTGAACTAAAAACCAGGACGGTTTTTAATATTTTAGGCCCGGCCATAAATCCAGCCCACCCGCCGGTTCAGCTGGTTGGTGTTTATGATCCAGAACTTTGCCGCCCCGTGGCCGAAACCTTGAAACTTTTGGGCTGCAAATCAGCCATGGTGGTTCACGGCAGCGGGTTGGATGAAATTGCGCTTCACGGGGAAACCCAGGCGGCGTATTTAATTAATGGTGTGGTTGATGAAAAAACCTTTTGCCCGGATGATTTCGGTTTAGAGACCTATCCGGTAGAAACCCTGGAAGGGGGATCAGCTTTTGACAATGCCCGGATAATCAACAACATTTTTGGCGGCACGGGTGGGGAAGCTCAAACCGCAATTGTCATCGCAAATGCCGGGGTTTTATTGTTTTTAGCTGGAAAGGCGAACTCTTTGAAAAGTGGCGTGGCCGAGGCAACAAAAGCCTTGGAAGCGGGCAAAGCCTTAAGGGTTCTGGACGCTTATATTGCATTTTCGAACCAAAATGGGGAGTAAAGGCCTTGACCAGCAAATCTTTAAAAACGACTAAAAATTCAGGCTCTGTTCTTGAAAAAATAATCAAAAATAAAAAACGGGAAATTGCCGGTTTTGGTAAAATTACACTTCAACCCAGAGTGCGCCGCGACCCTGTATCTTTAAGGGTTGCCTTAAAACTACCGGGCCCGGGGTTTATTCTTGAGTGCAAAAAAGCCTCTCCAAGTATGGGTGAAATTCGCCCGGATGCCGATTTGGAAGAATTGGTTAAGGTCTATGGTCCTTTTGCCAATGCAATTTCAGTGCTGACAGACAAAACTTTTTTCAAGGGGTCATTTAAGGACCTGGAAGATTTGGGAAAACTGACTTCCTTGCCGCTTTTGGCCAAAGATTTCTTTCTTGATGAGTTTCAAATTAAAAGAGCCTACGCCGCCGGGGCAGATGCTGTTTTGTTAATGCTTTCGGTGCTTCGCGATGTTGAATATCGCCGACTAGCAAAGGTTGCAACAGATTTGGGGATGGAGGTTTTGACCGAGGTTCATGATGAAAAAGAAATGGCTCGTGCCAATGCTTTAGGGGCCAGAATTATTGGCATAAACAATCGCGATTTAAAAACCCTGGAAGTGGATTTGGAGACCACCCAAAAACTGGCCCCCCTGGCCAGGAGGGGCGCCGCTCTGGTTTCTGAATCAGGGTTTAAAGAACGCAGTGAAATTTTAAGGTTTGCCAAAAAAATCCACGGTTTTTTAATCGGAAGCTCACTAATGTCGGCCTCCCGACCGGATTTAAATTTAAGGCAAATGGTTTTTGGGGAGGTAAAAATCTGTGGTCTGACCCGGCCCGAAGATGCCAGGCACTCTTATAATAGTGGCGCTACATTTGGCGGCCTGAATTTTGTCGAGGGCACTTCGCGGGCGATTGAGCCTGGGGATGCAAAAAAGGTTATGGCCGACACCCCTTTAAAGTGGGTAGGTGTTTTCAGAAACTCTGAACCCAATTATATCGCAGCAGTAGCCTCGGTTCTGGATTTGGATGCCGTCCAACTGCACGGCGTTGAGAGCGAACAATTTCGAATTAAACTAAGGAAAATCCTGCTTGGGAAAGCAGAAATCTGGCAAGCGGTGGAGGGCATGAAGTATGTGCCTGAGATGGCCCCCGATGTTTGTGACCGGCTTATCCTGGATTCCAAAAGACACAGGGTTTTTGGAGGCACCGGCTTTGCCTTTGGTTGGGGCCGGTTGAAAAATTTAAAAAAGAAATCACACCTGGGCTTGGCCGGGGGGCTGGTTCCCGGAAATATGTCCCGGGCCTTAAAAACCGGCATCCCGCTTTTGGATGTTTGTTCCGGGGTTGAGGAAAGTCGTAGAATAAAATCAGCTGAAAAAATTACCGCTCTTTTTCAGGCCATAAGGAAATTTGAAGGTTAGAAAATGATCAGGCCCAATAAAAAAGGATACTTCGGCGATTTTGGTGGGATGTTTGTTCCCCAAACGCTTGTTCCGGCTTTGCAGCAACTTGAAGAGGTTTTTGAAAAAACCCAAAGGGATCCAGAATTTCAAAAAGAGTATCTGGGTTTGCTGCAAACCTATGCCGGTCGACCCACGCCTTTGACCTTGTGCCGTAATTTGACCAAGGGAACCGCACACAAAATTTATTTAAAACGCGAAGATTTACTTCACGGGGGTGCCCACAAAACCAACCAGGCGCTGGGCCAGGCGTTGTTGGCAAAACACATGGGCAAGACCAGAATTATTGCCGAGACCGGCGCTGGTCAACATGGTGTTGCAACCGCTATTGCCTGCGCCCTGTTGGGGTTGAATGCCGAAATTTATATGGGCGAAAAAGATTGTAAGCGCCAAGAGGCCAATGTTTTTAGGATGGAGCTTTTAGGGGCCAGGGTGATCCCCGTGAAAACCGGCGACAAAACCTTAAAAGCCGCCATAAATGAGGCGCTAAGGGATTGGGCAGCCAGTTTTGATACCACGCATTATCTTTTGGGCACGGCGGCTGGACCCCACCCCTTCCCAATGATCGTTAAAACCTTCCAGAAAATGATTGGGGAAGAAGCCAAACAGCAAATCCTTAAAGCTGAGGGCCGTTTGCCTGATGCCGCAATTGCCTGTGTCGGCGGGGGTTCCAATGCGATCGGTTTATTTGCAGATTTCATTGGAGAAAAAGGGGTCCGGTTGATCGGGGTTGAGGCGGCTGGCAAGGGGCTTGATAGTGATCAACATTGCGCTTCCATCCAAAGGGGCAAACGGGGAATTTTGCATGGCAGTAAGTCATTTATCCTGCAAAACCCTGATGGTCAGATTAAGGAATCCCATTCAATTTCCGCCGGCCTGGATTACCCGGCAGTGGGTCCGGAACATGCCTATCTAGAAAGCACCGGGCGGGCCGAATATGTCGGAATCACAGACGATGAGGCCCTGGAAGCCTTTAAGGAGTTATCCCAAAATGAAGGGATTATTCCAGCCCTTGAATCTTCACACGCCCTGGCCTACGCCCTGAAAATGGTTGCCACGGCAAAAGAACCTTTGGTGCTCTTGGTAAACCTTTCGGGCCGCGGTGATAAGGATCTGGTCGAAGTTCAAAAGATTTTGGCGGGTAAAAATGACTAAGAGATATCAAAAACTTTTTTCCAAATTGAAGGGCAAAGGCGAGGGGGCGTTTATTCCCTTTTGTGTTCTAGGGGATCCAAATGTTGAGACCTCGCTTTTTCTTATAAATGAGATGATTAAAGCGGGGGCCGATGCGCTTGAGCTGGGGTTGCCGTTTTCGGACCCGGTTGCTGATGGACCGCTTATTCAAAAGGCGGGTCTTAGAGCCCTGAAAGAAGGGGTTAAAATCAGCGATTGTTTTGAGATAATAAAGCGCGTCCGCCAAGCCAGCCCTGAAATTCCCATTGGTCTTTTAGTGTATGCCAACCTGATTGAAGCCAGAGGGGTAGAAACTTTTTTTGAAGATGCAGGAAAAGCTGGCGTGGATTCGGTTTTAATTGCCGATGCCCCGGCCCACGAAATTGACCCCTATCTAAAAGCGGCCAGAAAACAAGGGGTCGAAATTGTCCTAGTGCTGCCCTTGGATGCCGATGAAAAAACCCTTGAAGATGTGGCGTCTAGTTCCGAGGGTTATTTATACCTTTTAAGCCGGC